>CBDEJQ010000013.1:0-46539 GCA_965240135.1 uncultured Candidatus Saccharibacteria bacterium | reverse complement strand
CTAATAGTATCATTCGAAACATTTAATCTAATATATTCATACTTAATAAAACACCTTCTTATGTTAATCAATTTTACTATATTATCAACACTGATAAAGTAAATTAATTGTTACTTTTCTCAATAATATCAAATATATTCTTCATATTACAATTATGTCATAAAGCGTTAGTTAGTAAAGTGTATTCTTTAGGAAGATAATCCATGCTAAGCCACCGGGCTTCCATTATTTCAAAGTTGTATTTTATGTCGTAATCAGACGCGTGCGCCACAAAAACTCGAACTGAAAATTTGGCATACGATTCATAAGAATTAGCTTTTCCGAGATATCGCAGATTATGTATCTTTAATCCAATTTCTTCCAAGGTTTCTCTAACGGCAGCCTGTTCATAACTCTCATTATGCTTCACTCCGCCTCCTGGTAGAGCCCACTTTTGGCGGCTAAAACGATTTTTGACCAGCAAAATATCACCATCATCACGATAAACAATCACCCGTACGCGATCCTTCTTCGGTGCAATCCTAAAAATTAGCGATACGACACACGCAATTCCACGAAAAATCGCCCGTCCGAATGAACTAAACATCTCGCCGGCGATTGATCCTTTGTGAGACATAATTAACAGGAACTTTCTCCTTTGGCGACAGCTTATTCGGTAGTTACACCGTCAAAATCTTCTTCGTTAGCCTCCGCTTCTTCGCGAGTTGCTCGAACAATCCCATCTTTATGATGCGCTGGACTATAAATAGTATAAAGCTTAAGTGGCTCCTCGCCGATATTTATCACATTATGCTCAGCTCCCGCCGGCACAATAATAGCACTACCGTCGGAAACAATATATTCATTACCATCAATCAAAACCTTACCTTCACCAGACTCAAATCTAAAAAACTGATCATTTTCCTCGTGAATCTCCGAACCAATTTCCCCGCCAACGGGCAGGCTCATCAACACCAATTGACAATGCCTGGCAGTATATAGAACTTGACGAAAATTATTATTTGCCAATGTAAGCTCTTCGATATTTCCACTAAAACCCTTCATAAATCACCCTTCTATTTTTTTATTTCGCAGCTTTTTCCAAAGCGTCAATCAACGTCTGCTTTGGCTTCATGCCGATCATTTCAGCAACTTCCTCGCCGCCAACAAAAATCTTCATGTTTGGAATTCCCTGCACGCGATATTCCATAGCCAATTGCGCATTTTCCTGACTCGCTTCAGTGTCAACCTTAACAATATCAAACTCTGTTTCTTCAGCAATTTGATGCAAGAGCGGAGCCATTGCTCGACATGGCGGACACCACGGCGCCCAAAAATCAACTAGTACAGGACCGTCGCTTTTTAGCACCTTATCTTCGAATTCTTGCTTTGTTGTAGTTTCATATAAAGCCATTATTTCCTCCTTTTCTGGCATTTTTTACAAACTCCCGTCACAACCAACGGGCCGTCAATATAACAATCGCTAATTTCATGCGCAATTTGCTTTCTCATCTCATCGGCAATTTTAATATCCATCAAACCATCGCAGTCACTACACACAAAATGATCGTGATCGTCCTTACGAATATCATATCGCAAGCAACCTTTTTTGGTCGGCGGCGCCAAACCAATCATCCCGTCGCCGCACAGGCGCTGAGTTATTCGATGCACCGTCGTGTCGCTGACTTCAGGATGAATGTTCCGCAATTCCTGAGCAATTTCCGCATTCGTCGCGTGATGCTTGCTCTTTAAAATCGCCATCACATCATTCGTGTGTTTTGTTGATCGCCTAACAATTTGCGTCATGTTACTATTGTAAAGTATTTACAATAAATAAACAAGGGCTTTACTTCATAAATTGACTTATATCTATATATTACATATAATAGTCAAAGTCTATGAACTCCCGACGGCGAGTTCCTCTAATATACACTTTGAATAATTAAGAACGCTCAGTTTTCTGTGCAGTTTATAAATATTAATTTATCATCGAAAGGAATTGATTTGAAGAACAAACCGAACAGCAAAGAAATATTTCGTCTATTTTGGAAAACGTCAGTACCATACAAACACCGCCGAAACTTGGCAATATTTTTTGCAATGCTGACTCTTGTGGTTACTATTTTTGTCGGTCCACTTATAATTGCTCAACTTCTTAGTATTATCCAACATAATCAGCTGCACGACTCAAAAAACCTATGGACGCTAATCGCTTTATACGGCGCCAGTGAATTATGGTCAAGCGTCATCGGCTGGCGATTAGTTTTATATCTCGCCTGGACATTCGAAACCGCCATGCAACGAGATTTGTACGCTCAATGTTTCAGCAAATTAACCAACCAAACATTATTCTTTCATTCAAATAAATTCGGCGGGTCGCTCGTTAGTCAAACAAATAAATTAGTCGGCGCGGTAGAAAGTTTTTGGGACACGATAATTTGGTCAGTTTTGCCACTAGTTGTTTCGCTAGTCGGTTCAATAATTGTCCTATCAACTCTCCTCTGGCAATACGCGTTATTCTTGCTCATCTTCTCAATCGTTTTCAGCCTCGTCGTTTATTACGGATCCAAGCCAATGGCGAAATTGACAAAAAAAGAAGCCAAAGCCAGCAATAAATTAAACGGCCAATTAGCCGACGTAATTTCAAACGTCCTAGCAGTCAAGTCATCCGGCGCCGAAGCTACGGAACAGAAATTTTTCGCAAAAACCGTCAGTTCTTGGCGAAATTCAAGTCTCGACGTAATGCACGGATTCTTAAAAGTCAGCACTATATATTCGTCAATCAACATGGTTATTAAAATTGGAGCAATCGCCTTCGCAGTGTACGCAGCTCAAAATGATTTAGTGTCAGTGGCATCTGTTTATCTTATTATCACTTACACTGGAAGTGTCGCACATGAATTGTGGAACATGAACGGAATTATGCGCAATTACAACCGAATTATCGGTAACGCAAATGACATGGTAGAAATCTTACAAACACCAACGACATTGATTGATAAAAGCAGCTCAAAGCTAGAAGTCACAAGTGGCGAAATTTCCATGGATAAAATAACTTTCACGCACGACGAGGGTCAAGGCGACACTCTATTCCACGACTTTTCTCTGGATATTAAACCAGGAGAAAAAATAGGTTTAGTCGGAGCGAGCGGTTCTGGAAAAACTACGCTCACCAAATTGCTATTACGTTTTGCTGATATTGACTCGGGAAAAATTACCATCGACGGACAAGATATTTCCGAAGTCACCCAAGCAAGTTTGCGCGCCAAAATCGCTTACGTGCCGCAAGAGCCATTACTATTCCACCGCTCCGTACGCGAAAACATCGCTTACGGTCGACCTGATGCAACTGACGCAGAAATTGAAGAAGCCGCCAAAAAAGCTGGCGCTTACGATTTTATCGTCGGACTTAAAGACGGTTTTGACACAATGGTTGGCGAGCGCGGAATTAAATTATCTGGCGGACAGCGACAGCGAGTTGCAATTGCTAGAGCAATCCTAAAAGATGCGCCAATTCTAGTCCTCGACGAGGCGACTTCAGCACTAGATTCTGAGTCGGAAGCGTTGATCCAAAAATCTCTGGAAACGTTGATGGAGAATCGAACCTCAATTGTCATTGCCCATCGCTTATCTACAATTGCTAAGCTGGACCGTATAATTGTTTTGAAGGATGGAAAAATTGTCGAGGACGGATCGCATGATGAGCTCATCAATAAAAAACGCGGCGTTTACGCAAAATTATGGGCGCGGCAATCTGGCGGATTTATTGAAGAATAGCTGATTCTACACATGCCAATCATGCTATAATTGAGGCATGGAATCTTTTATTCACTTGATAACTAGCTTCGGCGTATTGGCAATTTTATTAGTAATTTTCGCAGAATCCGGTCTACTAATCGGCTTCGTCTTACCCGGCGACAGCCTGCTTTTCACCGCTGGATATATGGTTCAGCAAAACATTCTACACATTGACATCCACATTTTTGCACTTTTGGTTTTTGCAGCAGCAGTGCTGGGCGACAATGTTGGTTATAGTTTTGGCCACAAAGTTGGACGCAAGTTGTTTGAAAAAGAAAATTCCCGATTCTTCAAGAAAAAATATTTGGAACAAACAGAAAAGTTTTACGACAAGCACGGCTCAGCGACAATCGTCCTAGCTCGGTTTGTACCAATTGTAAGAACCTTCGCCCCAATCGTTGCCGGCGCCAGTAAAATGCACTATAAAACATTCTTAACTTTCAATCTTATCGGTGGATTTCTTTGGTCGTCAGCATTCGTTTATCTAGGCTTCTATGCCGGAGAATTCCTAACCAAAGCGGGCGTAAATATTGAAGTTGCTGCAATCCTCATCATCTTCTTGTCTGTCTCGCCAATGGTTATCCATGCTTTGAAACAGCCAAATACTCGCGCTTTATTAAGAAAACAGTTGTCGGTTCTCCTCTCAAAAACCAAGCGTAAAAAATAGACTTTAAAGCATCTTTTTCAGATACTTGCCAGTGAACGAATTTGGCACCTTGGCGATATCTTCAGGCGTACCGCAAGCCACAACCGTACCGCCGCCAATTCCACCTTCTGGACCCATATCAATTATCCAGTCAGCCGACTTTATAACATCCAAATTGTGCTCAATGATAATCATACTATTGCCACCTTCAACCAATTGCTGTAAAATCCCCAACAGTCGCTTTACGTCAGCAGAATGAAGCCCAGTGGTCGGCTCATCCAGAATGTACATAGTTTTTCCAGTGGAACGCTTGGAGAGCTCCGTTGCCAATTTAATTCGTTGCGCCTCACCGCCCGAAAAAGTAGTTGCTGGCTGACCAAGTTTAATATAGCCAAGCCCAACCTCAACCAACGTCCGAAGTTTTCGCGCAATATTCGGCACGCTGTCAAAAAACTCCGCCGCCTGATCAATTGTCATATCCAGAACATCAGCAATCGTCTTGTCTTTATACTTAATTTCCAACGCCTCGCGATTATAACGCTTACCGTGACATTCGTCACATTGAACGTAAACGTCCGGCAAAAAGTGCATTTCAATTTTTATCACACCATCGCCCTGACAATTTTCGCAGCGACCGCCTTTGACATTAAAGCTAAAGCGCCCAGATTTATAGCCTCTAACGTTAGCCTCGGGCGTGCTAGCAAAAAGCTCGCGAATCGGCGTAAAAATCCCAGTATATGTTGCTGGATTAGAGCGCGGCGTTCGACCAATTGGCGACTGATCTATAACAATAGTCTTATCAAGCAGATTCACGCCTTCTATAGCGTCGTGCAACCCTGGCGCCGTCGTTGCGCGATTCAGCTCTGCCGCTAGTTCCCGCGCCACAATATCATTCACAAGCGTCGACTTTCCGCTACCAGAAACGCCAGACACTACGGTCATCAGCCCCAAAGGAAATTCCACGTCAATGTTTTTAAGATTATTTTCGCGAGCGCCACGAACAATCAACTTTCTATCTTTCACGACTTTGCGACGCTTTTTCGGAACGGCAATTTTTTCCGCCCCAGATAAATAGCGACCCGTTATACTGTTCTCATTTTTCGCAACAATTTCAGGCGTTCCCATTGCTACTACTCGACCGCCATTCACACCAGCCCCCGGTCCCATATCAACCAGAAAATCACTCTGGCGAATCGTGTCCTCGTCGTGCTCAACCACCAGCACAGAATTTCCCAAATCCCGAAGACGCTTCAACATATCAATCAGCTTGTCGTTGTCACGTTGATGAAGTCCAATTGACGGCTCGTCCAGCACATAAAGCACACCCTGAAGTCCAGCGCCAATTTGCGTCGCCAAGCGAATTCGCTGCGCCTCGCCACCGCTCAATGTGTTAGCCGCTCGACTTAGTTCCAAATAATTCAACCCAACATTACTCATAAACGCCAAACGAGATTTGATCTCCTTCACAATCAAGCGAGCAATCATCATTTCTTGCTCAGTCAATTGAAGTTTATTGTCAAACAAATCCAACGCGTCATCAACACTCAAATCGCACACGTCAACGATATTCAATTCATGAACCGTCACCGCCAAAACCACAGGTTTCAGGCGCGCACCTTTACAAGCATAGCAGTCCCTCTCGCGCATAAATCGCTCAATATCTCGTCGCATAAAATCGCTATCAGTTTCTTTCCAGCGTCGCTCCAGATTAGGAATAACACCCTCATAAGTCGTATCGTAATGTCGACCGCCACCCAAATCAACGCGATATTTTTGGTCGCCAGTTCCGTATAATATTTTATGTTTAACATCATCAGAAAGCTTGCCTACGGGAACTGTCAAGCTAAATCCGTGAGCTTCAGCAACAGACGCCAATCGCTTCATATTCCAAGCGTCAGAATTCATTCGATTATAAGGTCGAATCGCGCCTTCGGAAATTGTCAAATTGTTATTAAAGACCAATTCTGGATCAACCTCCAACCTCGACCCCAAACCCGTACACACAGGACAAGCCCCTTGCGGCGCGTTAAAACTAAACAATCGCGGCTCCAGCTCTGGAATATCGACATCAGGATGATCAACACAAGCGTATCTCTGCGAAAACGTCTTCACTTCATCATTATCCGCGTCTAAAACCTCGATAACTCCCTGACCCAAATCCAGCGCCTGCTCAACGCTCTGACTTAGTCGAGATCGCATTTCCGCCGTCAACGCCAGCCTATCAACCACCAGCTCGATATTATGCTTGTAATTTTTTTGTAGCTCCGGAAATTCATCCAGCGCGTACACCACGCCATCCACACGAACCCTGGCGTAACCAAGTCGCTGATATTGCTCTGGAATATGCGCAAACTCACCTTTTTTATTCTTAACAATTGGCGCCAATAGCAGAATTCGCTTATCAACAAATTGCCGCAGGATCTCGTCAATAATCACCTCGGTCGTGCGACGCGTCACTTCATTGCCACAAATCGGACAATGCGGCACGCCAATTCGTGCAAACAAAAGCCTCAAATAATCATAAATTTCCGTAACTGTAGCCACGGTCGAACGCGGATTGCGGCTGGTCGACTTCTGATCAATCGAAATCGCTGGACTAAGCCCTTCAATCGAATCAACATCAGGCTTATCCATCGTACCCAAGAATTGACGCGCATAAGAATTCAGGCTCTCCATATAACGGCGCTGGCCCTCGGCATAAATCGTGTCAAATGCCAAACTGGATTTACCCGATCCACTAAGCCCAGTAATCACCACCAGCTGATCTCGCGGAATCTCAATATCTACATTTTTCAGATTGTGCTCACGAGCACCTTTAACACGAATTACCTCTGTCATAACCGCTATATTATACAGGTTTTTGACAATTTTTTCCAGTCCAAATATCTGCATAAATCAGAGTTAAAACACATTACGCTTATGATTGCAAGTCAATATCTTATTTGCTACAGTTAAATCTATGAGAAAGCTGGGCATTTACTTAATTATGATCATCGGAGCGATACTACTCGCGCCTTTTGTGATCGACCAGCTATTTTTCTTCTTTTTCCTAGGAAAAATCCCCTTCACGAACATCAGCCTGCCCGCAATTTTAATGGTTATTTTCTGGGCAATTATCGTACCGTTGGCAATCATCCTCAGAGAATCACTTTCTGTCCTGTTTTGGAAGTCCATTGACATTGCCAGCGAAATCGCGCAACGACGAATCAACAGAAAAATCCGCTATTTTACACCAAACCAAAAAAGCGAGCTTATTTTATTATCAATTTATCTACTTTCCAGTATGAAAAAGAGCAAGCCTGATCATGAAGTCGAAGCACAAAAGCTCGCTCCGTCTATGACTTAATCTTTAATAGTCCTTAAAACTTATCTATTACTCAGCCCATCAAACAGACGTCCTCATTTACGCAAACCACTATGGTAAAATCAGATTTCAACTATCAATAGAAGGTAGAACCGATTCTAGCCATAACTGCAATTCTTGCAAAATAAACTGCTGTTCGTCAGTTGCGCTAGGTGCCAATCGTTGCAGAGATTTCATAAATTGCGGCATTTGCGCCTGTAAACGCCCAGTTCGCCATTCTTCCCATTGTCGCAATTCATCTTCACTAAGCAAATTAGGAAAACTTCGCGCTTTATAATGCAACAATAGTGGCGACAATCGCTCATCCTGAAAATCCGGATGAAAATCAGCCAACTCGCGCTCGCCAGCATTACGCACAGCTTCAACACGAACTCGATCACTATTATCCAAAAAACCATCATATAATTGCGCTTCTGGATCAGTCGCCTTCTTAAACTCTGGCTTATTCTCAAATATACTACGCAACCTTTCAGCAAAATCTGGATGAGAAAGTAAAATATCTTGGTGCTTCTGTACAGTTTCTGCATCCAGAGAAATCTTCTTCCAGCCATCGCCCTGAGTCAACACACCAAGCGGCGAAACTGCCGGGCAACGATTATATTGTAATTCCTTAACTGGCAATTTAACGAAATCTTCAGCTTGCCTTTCTTCCCATGTTGCAAATATCTTCGCCGACAATTCCTCAACGCTCAGATCAACAAACGGCGTCGGATCATAGCGCAAATCATAAACAATCACGCCACCGTTTCGACTCGTAGTTAGCGGAAAAGCCACGGTCGTTTTGGCGAATTCCTTGTCATATCGACCACTCGCATAAACAAAAGGTTTTTTATCATCAACATTCACCAGTTTCTGAACCAATTTCTTATCGCGCATTTTCAGCAAATAGTCGTACATTTGCGGCTGATTCTGCTTAATCAATTTAGTCACAGCAATCAACGCTGTCACGTCTGCTAGTGCATCATGCGCATTTTCATGCTCTATTCCATTGGCTTTCGTGATGAGCTCCAGACGGTTACTCGGCTCACCTTTATCGTCAATCGGCCACTCAATTCCCTCAGGTCGAAGCGCCCTGGTTAAACGCACCACATCCAACAAATCCCACCTGGATCGACCATCTTTCCAAGTCCACTCATATGGATCGTAAAAATTCCGCCAAAACAAATGACGAATAAACTCGTCGTCAAAACGAATATTATTAAATCCAACAGCAATCGTATCAGGCATAAATATTTCCTCGCTTAACATGCGCGCAAATTGAGCCTCAGTATAGCCTTCTTCGACAGTTTTTTGCGGCGTTATGCCCGTCACCATCAGCGCGTCAGGACTCGGCAGCGTATCGTCATTTAGCGTCACGAGAATATTGTACGGTTCGCCAATTGGCTGCAAATCCATATCGGTTCGTTGACCAGCAAATTGCATAATTCGATCTTGCCTGGGATTAAGACCGCTAGTTTCAAGGTCGTAGAAGAAAAATGTTTGCACCATAGATATAGTATAGCAGAAAGGTTTTACCCACCTATCGTCATTACTTTAACTCCAGGTATTTCCTCGTAATATTTTCTAGTATTATGTAGTATTTTTTCGAATATCTCGTCTTCAGTTGATTGATGTTTGTATATTAGAAGTATCCCGTTTTTGGCATTAAACTGCAGCATGTATTTTTTCATTGAATCAAGTGACTTAGTTTTCTTTAAACTCCCTCGCCCGTACAGTTCTGAGTGTGTTGACAGCTTTAACTCAATAATCACTGGACCAAGAAATCCATGATACACCTGGAAGTCAGTACGCGTTCCGTCCAGTTCTTGCGCCTCACGCTCAAATCTAGTGTGGATATCCGACTTATTGTATTTTTCCAACAGTAAATTATGAAAGCGTATGGCAATGTTTCTTTGTGCGTCCACTTCACCGCTACATAACAGAGAAGACCCCTCCTGCTTCACCCACCTATCCAGTGATCTTATGATCCCTTCTGTCTCAAACAAAAGCTCGTCCTCAGAGCAAATTGCCCTATCGTCAGTTGAGTTTAATCGGTTAACTAGTTGTATCGCCATTGAGTACGAGTGTTTACCTCCCAACTGCTCCAAAAAGCTTGCCTTAATATCCTCAAGTAGGCGTCGAAAGCCAGCAGTCGTATACTCTGGATACTTCTCTACCTCTTCTTCTATTAGCCGCACTATGCCTATATCTTTTGTATAGCTAAGGTTCTTAAAATAGCTTTCGCACACCCTCCAAAGATAAAAGGCATATCGTCTCCATCCTTCGCCTCTCTCATTTATCTTAAACGATTCTCTCAGTAAGTCAATAAATAGACTAATCCATTTACTGTTCGTTAATCCCGCTAGAGGCTTGGCAATAACTTTGTCATTCAACTCTGCTTCATCATCACTTATAGTATAAAACACTCCGGAAGGATGCCCTGAGCAGTTAAAGGCTTTGTTTTTTAGCAATTGAGCTCTTCGTATAACAGCATGCTCATCTTCGTAATTAGCGATCAATATACTATCAACCTCCTGAAGGATAAGTTTGCTTAAATCATCATGATTCTTTTGATAATAGCCTAAAACTTTTAGCAAGAATTCTTTGTCTGGCATAATGACTTCAGCAACACGCAAGGCTTTCACTTTGTAATGAACCATTATGTCACTTTTGAGTATAAAATCTCGCAATACCGGTACGGCTTCTTTTACTGAATATTTATCAGCAAACTCAATGAAGTTTTCAGGCAAATGTTGCGCCTTATCAGCGTCTATATCTTTGTAAGATTCTATAATGTTGGCTCTGTCAGCATCATCAAGCTTTATATTATCAAAAATATCATGCCGCTGTTCTTCATACATATAAGGGAATAGACTAAGAATCTTTTGCTTATAAACCCCCAGATCCGTCCTTTCTGTAAGATACCCAAATAAAACTGCCTTGATAGCTTGAGATACACACGTAGAAATATTATACTCTCCACCGCCCCCAGGATACTTCTTCGTATAAGCAAACTGTATCCGTGACTCATTAAAGTCATCAAGTATATACTTTTTTAGTCCTTCCCATATACACGCAACTTGCTCTTCAGTATAATTCAACTCATTTCGAAGATTAGCGTCTTCTAAATAATCTACGATCATTTTTGCAGCATCATATAAAGACCCCAAACTGCCACCTTTTAAATCATTGCAAATCTGCTTATAGATCATATTAAATTTAACCGTTGGCTGGTTTAATTTATCCTGCCTCTGCATTCGCCTCATTTCAGCATCAAACTGTTTAAACTCGTTTGGTAATAGCGCGCGAGCACGCTTCTCAATAGCCACTTTATTAGGATTATCAGAACTAATAACTCCCGTTAATAAATGCCACAATAGCCACCTTTGGTTACCCTCCGCCATCAGCCTAACTATCTTATCAACCGCATCAATAGTCATCTCTTGTGCAAGAGATGAACGCATGCGATACAAAAAAGTATCACCATCTTTACCACCATGAAGTGAATATTCAAGCATTTCATCGAAATATGATGAGTCTTTTTGAGAAATTAAATTAATAATCTTTTGTACAAACTCTGAACGTTCGGCATAATAACCGTGTTCGGCCTTAAAGGACAAGTATATAAATTGTTTCAAAATGGACAGCCAATCATCACGCCACAACTTATCAATACTCACTAGAAACTTACTCTTACCGTTAAGTACCAACTTATCGCGGTTGATTACGGATAACACAAGATTTTCATCAATCGCTAGCTTTCGCAAAAAGTAACCGATAGACTCTGGCTTATCCAATTTCTCAATATAAAATTGCGAGCTGATGACTTCGCGCTTCATTCCTTCAATGTATATATCTATAGCCGCTTCACTGTTCCTGTCTGTTTTGTAAGCAAAAGATTGTATGGCGTCAAATATAGCAGTATGGTTTCGGGGTGCGGATGATAGTAACCTATTTAACACTGACTTGTCATTAGTTGCCATTAGGGAGTGTATGGCATTATACTGTAAATCATGATTATTGTTTTTAACCGTCCTACAAGTTATCTTTAATAATCTTTCAACAAGCCGCCGATTATCTTCTTTATTATATCTATTAAGAAGCAATGCTTCGCCGCAAAATACAATGGCATTTAACAACATGGCATGGTTAGCTTTTGTGTTGCGCTTTGAAATAACAAACTCTAATACTGACTCTATTTGACCTGAGCTAGCGTAGCGGGCTAAGTTAAATAAAACCTCACGATCAATAAATGTAGACTGCCTCTTATGTTGACTCCATATGCGGTCAAATATGTATTCCTTATCAGAACTAGTCATACATACCGCATTTACTCCTGTGACTAATAATTCCGTATCATCGTTTAAAGTTGCGTCTTCCGACTGCAGATCAATAATAAGACGTGCCATCTCTGGCATCTCATCAACTAGATATGACAGTGTGTTACGCCAAGACGGTATAAGTCGACGAGTTTGGCTGTCAAAGGCTAGTGTGAACGCTTTTCGGATTGGATTTGCCATCCGAGCTATATATTTTGCCGCAAGATATTCTTGAATTTCTGCATTAGTAAAATATATCCTTCCTTCTACATTCTTAGTGAGTAAAGCGTGCTCATATATATCTTCTATGTCTGTATTTACTAGTAATAATTTTACATCCGATGAAGCCCTGTCAATAAAAGTAATAAAATCATCAGTCGATATTTCAGTGACTTGAGCGATCTTCATAGTAAGTGCGATATGCTCCAAAAAACGCTGCTTTAGTTCTGCCAATTGACGCCCTGACTTCTTGTCCTCACCAAGAAGCTGTTTACTTACAAGTGAAGCAAACAACATCGGTCTATTAAGATCCTCCGCATTAAAATTCTCGTCCTCTAATTTCTTGGCAATAATTTCAAGATAGCGAGGGTTTTGTAGAATTGAACTGTCACCCGTGCTTCCACGTGGCAAGCTGTTAAATAATTTCCTGATAGAACCTTCTTCAACACCAATCTGCTCTAAAAATTTTTTTGCTTCATGAGATTCAAGCGGGTTAATGAACAGATAGTGTGCATCTGGAATTCCTCTAAATATATTTTGGTATTTGCTAAAATAATGTATACGACTTGATATTACATACCTACATTTTGGATGTCCATTGATATGATAGACCAGCCCCCTGATTGTCTCTATAATATCCCGATTTGGCGACTCGTCCAGACCGTCTAGCAAGATAATATCAGTATCATCGTGTATACTGTTTAGTCGAAGCCAACTATCTATGTCTTGCTCTGGCAGTTTAGTTTTAAAATCTATTCTACGTGCATTTTCATATAGCCCTTCGAGTTCTTCAATAAGGCGTGTTTTACCCTGACCCGGTTCCGCTACAATAAAAGTTACTCTGTTTTCCAAAATATCTGATAGCCTAGCACTAGTGGTGTCATCATCATAATCAAAAAAGTAATTACCTCTGGATTTGAGCTCCAGGAGTGACTCGTAGGAACTCGCGATATAGAGTCGTGGTTGAATATATTTCATCTTTATATATAATTATAGCCTAATTAGTCCTAAGCTGTAGATTACAATCTTTATATCAAAATTTATCAACAATGCACTTTATTCTACTGTTCAACCAGCGTAAACGGCATAGATTCGCCAATCTGAATCAAGCTTTCACCAATCGCCCCCTGACGCAATAATTCATGAGTAATTCCCATTTTTCGCATAATATCTCGCAAGCGATTAACAGATTCAAACTGATCAAAGTTAGTCCGACGAGCAAACTTTTCAATCTTAGCGCCCGTAACAATAAACTCAATTTTCTCATCTTCATCGTCAGTCTCATTAGATTCAGCGTCAGAAACACGCCTTACAGACCAAGCATCAGAAATGACTTGATCGTCCAACGAAATTGTCGGTAGATCTTCCTCTTTTTCATCAACAATCTCAGCTTCACGCTCTCGATACCCAGCAACTTCATCACGCAACATTCGTAAAAGCTCAGTCACCCCGTCGTGCGTCTGGGAAGAAATCGCCACGACCGGCGCGCCATTAGCTACTTTTTGAAGGGCAGTCGACTGCATAGCAATAATCTCATCATCCAAGCCTTCGCATTTGGTCAGTGCTATTATCTCTGGACGCTCCGCCAATGATTCAGAATATTTTTCCAGCTCGCGACGGATTGCCTGATATTTCTCCGCCGGATCATCGCTATACACATCAATCATATGAAGTAGCACGGCCGTTCGCTCGACATGTCGCAAAAACTGATCGCCCAAACCTTTACCTTCCGACGCACCTTCAATCAACCCCGGAATATCAGCAATCAAAATCGACCCATCGTCAACATCAGCCACTCCCAAATTGGGCGTCAAAGTCGTAAATTCGTAATTAGCAATCTCCGGACGCGCATTAGAAACCACACTCAGGAACGTCGACTTACCAGCGTTCGGAAAGCCAACCAAACCAACGTCGGCCAATAATTTCAATTCCAACTCTGCCTCGAATTCCTCGCCAGCCTCACCAAGTTCAGCAATTTTAGGCGTTTGGCGCGTACTAGACGTAAAGTGTGCATTTCCAAATCCACCGTCTCCACCACGAGCCACCACTGCCCGCTGCTGATCTTCGGTCAAATCCGCAATTACCATACCGTCGCGCTTCACTAGGGTACCCATCGGCACCTTAACGATTAGCGGCGCACCACTTTTTCCTCGTTTATTACGTTTTCCGCCATCACCACCTTTTTCAGCCTTAAGCTCCGGTTTATATCTAAAATTCAAAAGCGTATTAAGATCCTTCGTCGCCAAAAAAACAATATCACCACCACGACCGCCATCGCCGCCATCGGGACCGCCCTTATCGACATATTTCTCATGACGAAAACTGACTACACCATTACCGCCTCTACCGGCGCGTACTAAAACTTTTGCAATATCTACAAACATATCTTTAGTATACCAAAAAGCACCCCATCGGTCGACGGGGTGTTACACTGGTGTCATTTTAAATTTTAGTGAATGAAGTTATAGCGACCAGCCTCAGCAAGCGGTACGATGCGAGAAGAGATAATATTATAACCCTTATAATTCATGTCCGAAACATAGATATTCTGACCATCTACTCGCTCCACGATACCGACGTGTCCGTAACCAAAGCCGCCCCAAGTATTCTGTATAATAGCACCCGGCGCTGGAACATTGTTAACCACGAGCCCAGCGGCACGAGCACTAGCACTCCAAGCCTTAGCATGACCCCAGAAACTACCAATTGGACGACCAAGCTGCAAACGACGCTCATATGCATACCAAGTACAGTTACCAGCCGCATAACGGTTACCGACAGAAGCGGTTAGCCAATTTTGACTTGCACTCGTGGTAGTTGACGACGAAGAATATCGATTGCCATATGACCTACTTCGCGGAGCGACATAACCAGGTCGCTCATTTTCTGGAAGCTCACCTCCAGGCAACACAATCCTAGAGCCAGTAGACAACTTAGCACCGTCATCGATATCATTATATAGGACAACACGCTCAGCGCTCGTCTTATACTTTTCTGCCAGAGATTGAGCAGTATCGCCGTCTTTAACAGTATAAACAACACCGTCAACAAGAGGCACGACTATAGTCTTATTCGGCTCTACGGCGTCCGAAGTTGTATTATTAGCCCAACGAAGCGTCTGAGATGAAATCTTAAATTTCTTAGCAATAGATTCCATAGTGTCACCTTCTTTGGTTACATAAGACGAAATGCCACGCGCAGCCGAAGTATCTGGCTTAACAATGTCAGGTTTTGTTATAACTTCTGCATCATTCTGAGAAAGATTCTTCTTAATTGTTAGTGAAGTTTCAGATTCGCGCAAATCACCAGCCGAAGGTAATTCCGCCGTTTCCGCCAAGTTAGTTACAGCATTAGCTGCAGTTAATTCATCTACTGAAGCTGTTTTAGACTTAGCAGACTTAGATACCAATGAAACACCAGTAGTTTCAGATGATGCCAAAGTTTTTGATCTTTCAGCAGATACATTACTACCACTATTACCATAGATCAAAAATGATATAGTCAATAAAAATATTCCACCGTAGATTGCAAATGATTGCAGTTTACGTTTTTTACTCCGAAGAGATGTAAAATGGTTACGAATAATCGTTCTCCTTGCGCCAATGTTACCACTAGCGCCTCTACCAAATTGTCTTTCTTCTCGCAATAGAACAGGATATGTTGTCGACCTAATTGATTATTATTATTCTACATTAGTTTTGCTATATCCGTAGCGACAATTTTGGCAGGTCATTTATCGTAATTCACCCCCTGTTGATAAATTAGACAAATGATCTAACATCTATTTTACACAACATTGACAATAAAGTCAATAAATTTTATAAAATGCGTTTTTGTCAAGAAATCTGGCACTTCTTTTGACAGTGAGCCTTGATATTAGACTCGTGCTCTTCGTTGGTTTTTGCAAAATACGTAGTATCATCGTCGCCGCTCAGAAAATATAGATAATCAGAGTTTATCGGGTCGGCAGCGGCGTTCAACGCGCTCAAACTAGGCGAAGCGATTGGTCCAGGAGTTAAGCCTTTTTGAATACGTGTATTATATGGTGACTTAAGGTTTGGCGAGCGCTCTAACCCTGTTTTGTCAGCAATATATTGATATGTCACATCAGAGCCTAACGGCATATTGACCTTTAGACGATTATAAAATACGCTAGCAATCTTACGCTGATCCTCGCAAGTTTCCGCGCCAGACCCACAACCAATCGATTCGCGCTGAATAATCGATGCTAGTGTTATCCCTTGATATAAGGTCAGCCCATGAGCTTTAAATTTCTCCTCCAGATTATATTTCTTAACAATTTTCTCCAGATGATCAATTGAGCGCCGCAAAACCTGTTCTGCAGTTTCATCTGGGGAAATATAGAATGTTTCACCATAAATATACCCTTCAAGCCCAGCATTTTCTGGTCTACCCGCAAAAACTGGATTGTCATACTTAGCAGCAAATGCCTTTTTTATCTGATCATCCGAGAATCCCGCCTTAAGTAACACGGACTCAACTTCTCTGCCGTCAGAATTCTTCATTTTTTTATCCAAAGTCGATCCAGGATAAAATGTTATAGCAATCTCATCAGTTTTACCGCTGGTTAAATGATTAATTATCTCATCGACAGATTGCGAAGCTTTTACAGAATAAACGCCAGCCTTAAACTTGCTCGCTGAATTGTGAAGCCTTGTGTAAATAGAAAACGCTAAAGAGTTTTTGATAATCTTATTATCCTCTAGAGTTTTGGCAATATCACTAGACCCCATGCCTTCTTTAATATTAATTCTGAAAGCTTGCTGACTATTTACATCGACAGGAGAAAGCATCTGCTTATACCACACTGTTGCCCCAAGGGCGCCGATTCCAGCGATAGCCACAACTATTGATAACACCAGTAGCCAAATACGTCGTTTACGAATTTTCATAATTCTCCTCCAAAAAATCCTGCAAAATTATGCTAGCAGCCTCCGCATCAATCTCGCCCTTATCTTTAATTTTATTCCCCAATCTCTGCTCGGCCTGCACACTTGTTAAAGATTCGTCCTGAAAAACAATCTCTGTATCAAGCTCAATGTCTTCAAATTGCTTAACAAATTCTTCCACAAATTCCGTCTGCTTCGTTGGTTCACCAGATTGATTTCGTGGATAGCCCACTACGATCGTATCGATGTCGTGCCTCAATACCAGCTCTGTTATTTCCTGGACAATATTTTCATTATTCTCCAACCAGCCAAACGGCACAGCGATCTTCACTTGCGAATCCGCCATAGCCAAACCAATTCGCCGCGACCCAACATCCAGCGCTAAAAAGTTTTTACTTGACATCTTTTATCTTGAATTCGACATTAATCTTATTGATATCTTTTGGAACAGATTTAACCCAGAATGGCGAGAATTTAACATCGACATCCTCAACACCTTCGATAGATTCAATAGCAGACTGAACCTCTCCGTAACTCTTGCCTTTGGCTTGATCCTTTACGTTCGCCTCTTTAATATCTGGACCAACCTTGCCATTCGTAGTTAAGCGCACAGTCTGTGTATTATGCGCCCTAGAAAATTGTGAGAACGCAACCTTGCTTACTCCATTGTCATAAATTCTCTGTGACTTCTTACCAGAAATCTCCTCTTTAAGCTTTGCTTCCACAAAGTTTTTTAGCTCATTCTTATCAATAGCCAACGCACTGGCGGTAATTGTAGATTTCAGAGTTACAGCTCCAGTCGCTTCGCCGTCTACAGCCACACTCGAGCTAGGATCTGATCGATTTTCAACGTAGCTTTCCGTTATAACCGTTGCCGAATCGCCGAATGATGACAACAATTGCTCTTTTAATCCATCAACCTTCTTTTCGCTCAGCTTGCTTTTTGCCGATTCTATATCGCTAGCCGTCACAACCGTCGCAGTTTTATCGGTGCCGCCACTAGTAGCAGACCGCAGTGACGCAGAAATATCGTCAACCGAAATACTCATACTGCCAGTTGCTGCATTATACTGAGCTCCGCCCTCACTAGCGGTAATAGCCCCAGAAGCAGATCCCGGACATTTATATCCTGGACAACTCCAACCCAACGTAGCCCCCGGAACAGTCACAGAAGAATTCAAAGTATAAGATAGTCCACTATTTTTCAAGATTGTGCCAGCTGAAATAGTCACACTACTTGACGACGAGTTACTGAAGACAACTACTCCGGTAGCTTTTTCTCCGACATTCTTCTTGCCCGTAGCGGAGAATTCTACACTGACCTCTTTAGCTAACTCCTTTTTCACAGACTTAATGACATTAGATTTCGCATTTGTAGAAGCTGTTTCATTCAAGTTGACTGTATCACTGACTGTCACACTAGTCGTCTTTGCTGAAATAATAACCGTAGCGTGTGGCGCAAACCAAATTGCCCAAACCAAAAATACGATCAAAAGCAAGGCTCCGCCGCCTACCAATAAGAGCTTTTTACGAAATGTATTAAAATCAGGGACCTTCGGTTTTTTAACTATCTTTTTCAGAGAGTCCAACCCCTTAGACTCCTTCTTATTTGCGTCAGCTATAGCATTATCTACGGCAGAATCTTCATCAGATTTCTTTGATCTTTTCGCGGAATCCGCCATATCTCCAACCGCCAGTTTGCCGCCATCAATCACATCATTGTCGTCATCGACTTTCAGAATCGGAATCTCCGCAATTTCTGGCTTGCTCTGAAGCGTTTTTGCAATAGGAATTTTCGCCGTTGCCGCCAATCCAGCCAAAACCGAATCATTCGTAATTAACACAATTCTCTTATCCGCCGAAGTCGCCGCCCGAGCCAGCAATCGAATATTGACCGCACTCTGTAAAACGCCAATTCGTCGAGGTGGCACCAGCGCAATAATCCTCTCTTTCGACGCCTTAATCTTACTAATTATCGTCGTAATGTCGTCTTCTACATCGATATAAATAACGTCTTTATTCATTTTAAATCTTTAACAACCTATTTACTTTTTCAACTAAACTATTACCGTCTTGACTACCGATAATTGTATCATATCCAACTCGCAACAAGCCCATTGCAGTTACAAATGTGTGATCACTAATATCTCCAGTTTCGTCAACTATTCCCGTAATATCACTTGGATTGATATATTGAACTACTGGTTTCTTAGTAAAAGGCAGGTCTTCTGGCCAGCGTCGAGTTTTCAGAGCTTCAGTAATTTTCTTTAGGCTCGATCCACCACCACACAGTAAAATCCTATTCGGCAAATAATCGACATTATCAAAATCGCTCAGCGCCAATTCAACACCTGATAGCCAAACTTCCAAAGTCTTGTCGATCGCCGCGTCAACTTTTTTCTTGACGCTAGGCTTCAAATTCTCATTATCAATATTCAGCTTCAACTTTTCTGCATCTTTGAAGCTTAAATCCAGGTCAGCTGCAATAGTTCTAGTGAAACTTCGTCCGCCAATACCAAACATCTTCGTGCCTTCGACTCCGCCGTCATTAACAACTGCAATATCCGTCGTGCCACCACCAATGTCCGCTAGAATCGCCGTAAAATTGCTATCCGTATCCGATCCTAAAACGCTCCTGCTCACCGCAAATGGCTCGGCAGCCACAGCCACCAAATCCAGCGCAAGTTCATCCGCGACCTTCTCCAGCGCGCCGATATGAACCATCGGAGCAAACGCCGTGTAAATCTGCACCGCCACATCTCGCCCCTGAAAACTAATCGGGTTCGAAACTTTATAGCCATCAATATGAATACTCACCAGCGCCGAGTTGACCAATTTCACCTCAACATCTTCATTACCAGTTTCCAGTGCAATTTGAGCCTGAGCCTTTCCTTGAGCTCGCTCCTGAACTTTCTCAATGATAAACTCCATCTCAGCAATGTCTAGTGGCTTATTCGGCTGCGGCCTGCGATAGCGAATAGTGTTCGTCACACCTTTGACTAGTTCACCCGCAATGCCAATAACGACCCGCTTACCCTGAACACCAGCTTGATCTTCAGCCTCAGACAGAGCCTCCTCGCAATTCGCCACAACCCCAGCAATATCAGCAATCGCACCACTGTGCATATCGCCCATTTCCTGCTGCTTTCGACCAACGCCAATAATCTTCAGCTCGTCGTCTTTAACTTCAGCAATCAACGCCTTAACCACTTCCGTACCAATATCTAAGCTAACCAATAGCTCGCGACTATCTTTGTCAGGCTTCTTCAACATGTCTTTCAATGCCATATAAGAAATATTATATAACGCTTGTGATTTTAGAGCAACAGTTAATTATCTATCTTAAAACAGCCTTGATTCGACGAATTCCAGCCGAACTAGATTCTTCTTTGGTGATTTTGAATCGCTTGCCATCTTCAGCCAAAACTCCAGTACGCTCGACGTGCGGACCGCCGCAAACTTCGAAGCTGACGACATTATCATCCTTGCCAATAGAATACACCTTAACTTCGTCGCCGTAACGCTCACCAAACGCGCCAATTGCACCCATATTTAGCGCCTCGCTCGTTGGATAAACAGCAAAACCAACTGGCAAATCTTCATCAATCCAAGCGTTAACTTGATCTTCGACCGCCTGTTTTTCTTCTGGCGTCAATTTATCGTGATTAAAATCAAAGCGCAATCGATCGGCGGTAATATTACTTCCGTGCTGCTGTAAATCTGGCGCATTCAAAACCTTACGTAACGCCGCACCCAACAAATGTGTCGCCGTGTGATATTTCAGATGAATAGAGTCATGGCCTTCCAAGCCACCACTAAATTGCCCTTTGCGAGCCGTCTTAGAGCGCTGTCGTTGCTCATTCATTTTCGCGGTAAATTCCTCGCGCCAATTGTCTGAAAGCTTAATTCCTTGTTTATATGCCTCTTCCGTACTGAGTTCCACTGGAAAACCGAAGGTGTCGTACAAAGTGAACAATTCTTCACCAGTCAAGCCATCGTCAATATAGCGCTGCATTTGTCGCAAACCTTTTCTCAAAGTCTGGCGAAAAGCTTTCTCTTCCTTAACGAGGACAGCAATTATATTGTCGCGATTATTCTTCACCTCTGGAAAATCGGCTTCATACAAATCAGCAATCGTCGGCACAACTTCTTGCAGGAAATTCTGCTCGATTCCCAAATCAAAACTATAACGAATTGCCCGACGGAGCAGACGACGCATCACATAGCCCTGCTCTTTATTACTTGGCACACACCCATCAACCGCCATAAACGCCGCAGCCCTCAAATGGTCAGCAATCACTCGCATACTTTCGGTGTGTGAAGCATAATCCTTACCGCTCAGATCTTGCAGCTTTTCAATAATCGGCCAAAGCAAACTAATCTTAAAGACGTCAGGATCATTATTCACTGCAGCCGCGATTCGCTCAAGTCCAGATCCATGGTCAATATTTGGCTTATCAAGTGGCTCAAATTTTCCCTCGGCAACTTTTTTATATGCCATAAATACGTTATTGCCAATCTCCATAAATCGACCACAATCACAGTTCGGATGACAATTTTCACCAAATTTTGGATCATGCTCAATGAAATCAAACTCATAAAACATCTCACTATCCGGACCACATGGATCACCAACGGGAGTAGTCTCTGGACCACCATTACGACTCCACCAGTTTTTACTGCCGTCATAAAAGAAAATTCTTTCACCTGGATTCACACCACGCGCCGCGCCCTGCTCTTCGCTACCGATGTCGGCCATTTTTGCATCGATGCCCTTTTCTGCAAACTTTTTCTGCCACAGTTTAGCCGCTTCAACATCTTTCTCAATATTATATTCCGGTGCACCAATAAAACATGTTACATACAATCTCTGCGGATCAAGACCAATTTCCTCAGTCAAAAACGTCCACATCCAACCAATTTGCTCTTCCTTAAAATAGTCGCCCAAACTCCAGTTTCCAAGCATCTCAAAAAACGTTGTATGACGATTATCACCAATGTCGTCGATATCCTGCGCTCGCAAGCACGTTTGAGAATCGGCAATTCTCTTACCTTCGGGATGTGCCTCACCAAGCAAGTACGGAATCATCGGCTGCATTCCGGCGCCCGTAAATAAAGTCGTCGGGTCATTAGTTAAAATCAACGGCGCACGCTCAACAACGGCGTGACCTTGTTTTTTATAAAATTCAAGATATTTACTACGTATTTTTTGGGCATTCATGAGTGTAATTATACCATAAAATAACCCCACCTTACAGATGGGGTTTATAAGTCAAATCGCCAATCTCAACAGATTATTCAGCTACTTCTTCAGCTGGTTCTTCTTTTGGTTGATTCTTGCGAAGTTTTTCTGGATTACGGATGGCTTTGTGCTTGTCAGTTGAGACTTCCTTAACCCACTTTGGCAACTTAACGCCAGCTTCTTTCAATAGCTTAACTACGCGTGGTGTTGGCTGTGCGCCATTGTCCAAATATTTCTGAGCCAATTCAACTTGGATATTTGATTCTTTAGTGTGTGGGTTGTAGCTACCGACATAAGCGACTACACGACCGCTTGATGGATGACGATGTGCTTCTTGTACCGCCAAGCGATATACTGGATAACCTTTGCGACCCAAACGTTGCAAACGAATTGCTAGCATAAAATTAATTCTTCCTTTAACTCTACGTTTTATTATTCCTTACTTTAGAACAGTTTACACTATTTTTCCCATAACGTCAATCTGTTTTCACGATTCCGCCACCCAAACATTCGTCGCCGTCATATATTACCGCAGATTGACCCGCGGCTACGGCACGCTCCGAAGCAGAAAGGTGTACAATATCTCCGTCAATTTTCGCGTCGAATAAAACGCCTCGGTGACGCAGTCGAACTTGCACATTCTTATCTTTATGCGGCGCCTGGTTAATCCAATGAACATCCGCCAATCTAAGTTCTTTTCGCCACAGATTATCATTATCAATCGAGCGCGACACGTAGACCTCATTTTTCTCCATATCCTTGCCCACAACATAATAAGGCAATCCACCGCCGACGTTCAGCCCATGACGCTGACCGAGTGTATAGAAAATTGCGCCGTCATGTTTACCGACGACAGATCCCGTCTGCTGATCAATGATATTTCCTGGCGCAGTTTTAATATACTCCGACAAAAACTCGCGAATTCCAACTTGCCCAACAAAACAAATTCCCATCGACTCCTTTTTACTAGCCGTCCACAAACCACGTTCTTTCGCCATTTCGCGAACTTCAGCTTTCGTGAAATCGCCCAACGGAAATATGGTTTTTGACAAAGCCTCCGAAGTCACTCGATATAAGAAGTAGGTTTGGTCTTTATTATCATCACGAGCGCGTAACAATTTGGCTGACGAAGACGATTCATGAGCAATACGCGCATAATGCCCTGTCGCGATATAATCCGCTCCAGCCGCCAACGAAGCCTCCAAAAATATCTTAAACTTCACTTCTTGATTACACATAATATCCGGATTTGGCGTGCGACCCGCTTGATATTCACGAATCATATAATCAACGACGTTTTGCTTATATTCTTTCTGAAAATCAAAAACTCGAAAATCAATACCCAAGCCAACCGCCACACGCTTGGCGTCAGCAACATCTTCCGCCCAAGGACAATGCATTCCGGGAAGATCTTCCGACCAGTTTTTCATATAAACACCCGTTACGTCATAGCCCTGCTCTACCAAAAGCGCCGCAGCCACAGAGGAATCCACGCCACCCGACATTCCAACAAAAACTTTCTTACTCATCTGGACAACCCCAGAGCGAATAGCCCAATTCTCATTAATTCACCCATTGCCAACCACCAACCCCACGGGGTCAACCACCACCACGAGCTCCAGTTTTTATCAGAAGCGACAGGATGACTTCGAATCTTCACGTCGTTAAATTGTGCTGAAAATTCGAGTTGCGCCCGACGCATATGATAACCACTCGTCACCAAAATCACATCTTCAATTTTTCGCGAATCGACAATTTTCTTCACCTCAGTAGCGTTTTGCCTGGTCGTCTCGGAAGATTCGTCCATAACAATGGCTTTCTCGGGAACGCCTCTGTTAATCGCTCGCTGATACATGGCCTTAGCGTTGGACGGGCCAGTTTTATCAGCCGCCGCGCCCGACACAACAATCAACGGCGCCCAGCCTTCTTTATACAGTTTAATAGCCTCGTCAGTTCGCGCATTCGTGTCACCGCCACTGACAACAACTATTGCATCAGCCCTACGGCAATCGCCCTCGCCCACGCTTTGACATTTACCCAAATCATTCGGCGACAAATATGCGCCAAGCCCAAAAATCACCAAAGCAGCAAAAATCATCAAGCCAACTAATTTATGGATCATCGACGAGTCCTCTTCATTTCCGCTTGCACAGCCTCAATGATAAATTCGCCAGCTCGCTTTATATTCTCATCATTGTTCAACTTACCTAAGGTAAGCCTTAGACTTCCGTCAATCTCTGATTCGCTCAGACCAATACTCGCCAGCACATGAGAACGCGTTCCGGAATTAGCCGCGCAAGCACTACCCGTAGCCACTAAAACCCCGCGAGATTCTAACAAAAACACCAATCTTTCAGCATCAACTCCAGAAAATGATATATTCAAAAAACTCACCAAACTTTTTTTCATATCTGATGATATCAACACATCAGGAAAGGCCTGCTTCAAATCTTTTGCCAAATTCTCTCGCAGCTTTCGCAGTCGCTTCACTTCAGCGGAACGTCGTTTTTGTGCCAATTCCAAAGCAGTCGCAAACCCAACCACGCCAGCAACGTTTTCAGTTCCGCTACGCAGCCCCAATTCTTGACCGCCACCAAAAATATTCGCTTTCAGTGTAACGCCAGGTCGCACCCACAGTAAACCAACTTGCTTTGGACCGTAAACTTTCGCCGCAGATAATGTCAACAAATCGACACCCAGCCTTTTAATCTTCACGTCAATTAAAGCCGCCGCCTGCGAAGCATCTGTATGAAAAATCAACGGTAAAGATTCATCATTTTCTTGGCGCCTAAGTCGCTCGGCTTTTACAATTTCCGCAATTTCTTCAATTGGCTGAATGTAGCCCAGCTCATGATTTACTAGCGCAATACTAACAAATCCAACATCTGGCGTTAACATTTTTTTAACCACGTTCGGGTCTATTCGTCCATTTTTCATTGGCGGAATTAGCTTCACTTCCGAACGCGCTTTTGCGGAATTAATAACCGAGTCATGCTCAATTGCCGAAATTAAACTTACGCCATTTGCCGCATTGAACGCCAAATTGACAGACTCAGTTGCTCCGGCTGTCATTATCAATTCATCAGCCATCACACCCAAACAGCACGCCAGCCGAGCCTTCGCGTCTTGATATTCACGCTTTGTAAATATTGCTGGAGCGTACGGACTGGACGGATTGAAAAACTTTTCAGAAAAATATGGCAACATCGCCTCAATCACCAACGGATCCATTGGCGTAGCAGCAGCATGATCAAGATAGATATAGTCTTTATTCACTTTTTTATTATATCAAAGCGGCCGACCGGTTTGCGGATCTTTCTTATATAATTGCCGAGAAACTCGCTCGTAATATTCCTTAGTTGCCAAGACAAAATTCTGAAGCTCGTCGCCCTCCAAGTAACTATAGCGATAATTCGGCTGAATCTTCAAGATTCCCTTTGGTTGCACTTCATAACGCGTCGTCAATTCTTGCCGACCGCCCTTACCGTCAGCAACTTCTTCGTACCAAATCCAGGTATCTTTATCTAAATTAAAAAATTCTCGTCGCGCAACATACGCCGGCTTCTCGCCAAAAATCGTTGCGCCAATTTCACTTTCCAATTGGATTAACTCACGCTCGGTAAATTTCTTTAATGGACGATCTTTTTTACGGAATTTCAACAAAGACACCGCGTCACTATCATCAGCAAAAACCAAACTTCGTACTTTTTTCAAAAACTTAGTCACTTATTGTACCTCGTTAGCTTTAGTTTTTCGAAGATCTGCTAACATCCAGCCAATTTCTTTCACAGACTCAACAGGATCGGTAGGCTTCTTTTTTTCACCAAGCACCTGTTTACAAAAATCAACCGCCTCGTTATTAGGGGTATTCGCTTTAAGCTTATTTACGTCAAACGCAGTCTTCCCCAATTCAGGGCTTACTTTAGAATTGTTATCGCGCCGCTCAGCATCAGAAAGAATAGCGGCAAGTTTTTCGCGAGCTATTTTAATTTCAGGTGTTTTTGTAACACATTCCGGCGTACTATTCATTTTCTCCACTTTCAAATGCCAAAAAGTTCTTTTGTATTGTGAAGAGTAGCTTGGCTTAAAACATCAAAATCAATATTTCGCTGCTTCGCCCAATATTCAGCCACCAATCTCACATATTCTGGCTTGTTTATATTACCACGAAACGGCGCTGGTGTCAAGAACGGCGCGTCAGTTTCTAGCAATAATCGCTCCAGCGGGATTGAAGCGAACAATTCTTTCTGTAATTGATCCTTTGTGAATGTACTAATTCCATTAAGTCCAACGTACAAATTTCGCGAAAAACCTTTTTCCAAATTGTCACGCGTATCTGTAAAACTATGCAAAACACCGCGCAGTCCAGGAAAATTATCGAAGATTGGCCAAAAATCATCCCAAACCGACGGCTGACCTGCGGCACCATCGCGAACATGAAAACTTACCGGCAAATCATAATCAATCGCCATTTGAAGTTGCGCTTCCAAGCCCTCAATTTGCGTTTCCCGCGGACTGTTATTGTAATAGTAATCAAGCCCAATCTCACCAATTGCCACAATCGGAGAATTTTCCGCCTTATTCTCCAGCAAAATTTTGACATCTCCCCAGCCATCTTTCGTATCGTGCGGATGAACGCCAATTGCCGCCCAAGTAGACTCATGATTCGCGGCAAATTCCACAGCCTGCCGACTACTTTTCTGATCAGTACCAACACAAATCATGCCAATATTCGCCTCGACCGTTTCTTTGTAAAATTGCTCGCGATTATCAGAGAAAAATTCCGTATCATGCAAATGGCAATGCGAATCTATCAGACGTAAACCCTCAGTCGCACTTTTCTTATCAGCCTCAATCATAAACTATTTAACCTGAGATTCTGTTTTCGGAGCGCGTGGATCTGGCGTATGAATATACTTGCGCGGAAACAAAGGCGTCAATTCTGACGATACAACACCACTAGCAAACATATCGTGAATTTTCTCGGCAGTTTGCGGCATAAATGGGCGCAACATGTCGGACACTTGTAACAACGTACCGCAAGCATACGCCAAGATCTCGCTCAAATGCGACTCCGCCTCTGGATCTTTATCGCGATTTTTAGCAACTTGCCATGGTTGAACTCGCTCAATATATTGATTCAAAGAGCGAACAATTAGCCAAATTTCGTCCATTGCTTGATCGAACATATAACTTTCCATCGCCTGACGATACGGTCCCATATCGTGTTCTGATTGTGGAGCGTCGCCAATAACGCCAGCTTGATAACTCTGTACCATTTTAGCGACTCGCTGAACCAAATTACCCAAATCATTACCAAGCTCACCATTATACGCAGCTTCAAACTTTTCCCAAGTAAAGTCACCATCGTCTTGCGTCGGTACGTGGCGCAAGAAATAATATCGAAACGCCTCGGCGCCGTAATCTGGAATAATGTCAGTCGGACCAACACCATTTCCAAGGCTCTTTGACATTTTCATTCCGCCAGAATTAATAAATCCATGAACAAGTAGAACCTTCGGAAGCGGTAAATCTAGCGCCATGAGCATTGCTGGCCAAATACCAGCGTGGAAACGGAGAATATCCTTACCGATGACCTGCACATCAGCCGGCCAAAAAGATTGCCACTCTTCTGGACGATCAGGATAACCGATAACCGTAATGTAATTACTCAAAGCATCCAGCCAGACATACATGACTTGATTATCATCACCAGGAACTGGCACGCCCCAACTAAGATTTTTACGCGGGCGAGAGACCGACACATCTTTCAGACCGTCTTTCATCAATTCCAAAAACTCTTTTTTACGGAATTCAGGCACGATTCTCATTTTATTTAACTCAATTGCCTGACAAATATTGTCCGAAAAAGCACTGGTTTTAAAATAGTAATTTTCCTCACTCAAACGCTGATACGGCGTTTGGTGATCTGGACAAACCCCATTATTATCGGTAGCTTCTTTATCTGTAACGAAAGCTTCGCACCCCTGACAATACCAGCCTTCATATGAACCTTTGTAAATATAACCAGCCTCAACGAGTTTCTGCCAAATATACTGAACCGCAGCAACGTGATGCGCATCAGTCGTTCGAATAAAATCCGTCACTGAAATATTCAGCTCATCAATCATCTTCTTAAAATTGACGTGCGTTTGATCGACGTATTCTTGAGGGGTTTGATTTTGACTGGCAGCTTTGGCAGCAATTTTATTACCATGTTCATCTACGCCAGCTTGAAAACGAACTTCACGCCCGTTCTGTCTGGAATATCGCGCCCACACGTCTGCCAACATATAATCCATAGCGTGCCCAATGTGCGGCAAGCCGTTTACGTAAGGAATAGCGGTAGTGATGTAAGCGTGTTTCTTAGTCATAGGTAAATTATAGCAAATTTAACAGATCATGACCAATGATAAAGGGCGCTAATTGATGTGATATAATTATAATCACAATTTATTAGGAGGGGAGTTATGAACAAACTCATAAAAAACTTAACCGTAGCCGCAGCTATTAGCATTGCTATAATCGGCGTCTACACACCAGCAACAGCAAGCGCCAACGGAGGGAGTTGGCAGAGAGATTCAGTTGGATGGTGGTATAAAAATTCCAATGGAAGTTATCCAAAGAATGATTGGCAACAAATAGATGGCAAATGGTATTACTTTGATGGACGCGGATACATCACACATAGCAAATGGGAGCGTATAAAGGATTATTGGTACTATTTCAACACTAGCGGTCACATGACAGAAAACGACTGGAAAATGATTGGCGACAAGTGGTACTACTTCGACAACAAAGGTCACATGCTATCCAATCAATGGGTCGGCGACTACTACGTCGGCAGAGATGGTTACATGTTAAAGAATACTATTACACCAGACAATTATGTAGTTGGAAGCGACGGAAAGTGGGACAAGAGGTTTTCAAGAGAATTAGCAGAGAAAGCTAAATACTTTGATATAAGGAAACACTCCAAAAAGAACTCTATTGAGCATTTCGTATTAAACTACAAAACCAGTTACGACACGGCAGTCCAATTCATAGACACTGTATATCCAAATTATAATTATGCCAATAATGCTAAAGAAGAAATCAAATTTATAATGAAGCAGTTTACTATGTGCGACCACTACAAGAGCATGTGTTCAAAGAGTGATATCATACAATACCTAACTGACTCAAGTCTTCGCTTTTCTCCTGCATATACAGAACAAGATGTCGCAACAGCATTCGATGAGTTAAGTCGAGAGATGGATCTTACTAAATATTTTCAAGATCAGGCCGTTAAATACCTCAGACTTATGCACGAAAGAGACGTAACTTATATGTCAAAATCATCGTACAAAAAATCTCTTTTGGACCATAAATTTACTGAAGAGGAAATAAAAAAGGCATTTGATACCGTAAAGATTGATTTTATAGATCAAGCTAAAAAAGCAGCTAACTCTATGCTCGGGAATAACGAGCACAAACCCATCGCATCAAGAGAAGCTATCATAGACGGCTTAGTAAATTATAAGGGTTTTCTAAAAGAAGAAGCAGAGAAAGGTATTGATCAGCTGAATTACGACTTCAAAATCAATATACGCAACTATATTAATCAATTCGCCCTAGACAACAGTCAAACTAACCTACGTCTGTACTCAAAAAATCATATAATATACACTATGACGCACTTTGATAAATTCGTAGAATCAGAAGTTCGAGAAGTACTGGCAGAGTATAACATCAACTATAACGAGCGAGCAAAACTGCGCGCCATGGAACTTCTGAAGAACGGAAAATACAGCAGAAGCAACCTGGAAAAAACTCTTATCGACCAGTGGAAGTTCACCAAGGAAGAAGCTACCAACGCTGTTAAGGATTTAAAACACGAGAATTTGATTGATTAATTAACCTTTAATCACAAAAGCAACTCAGCCTTAAAATACTGAGTTGCTTTTTATTACAAACAACTGTCGACGGTCAATATCGCATACACGCAACGACAACAAACCTACCACCAATATCACCCGATGAGTGCGAAAAATAATTTGGATTGTCCGCCGTATCAATTGGCGAGATGAAAATATTTTCAGCAGGAACGCCCGCCTGGATGGCTAGCGAACGATTGAACCCTTGCATGTCTAGATAAATTCCATCAGCCGTTTGACGGCAGAAATTGTGCCAATTCGTATCATTTGTATGATCAAAATAATCCATACGATAATTTTTCTGCGTAATACTTGGTGACATCCAAATTTGTAAATCTTTTTCCTGGCTACCGCGCTCGACAAAATACTGAACAGCCTGAGACATCAACTGCGCAACTGTCGAATGCCGACCCAAATGCGCCAGCATCAGCGCCCGACGCTTTGGATCATATATAACGGTGGCGATACAGTCCGCCACTGGTAAAAATAAACCGATGCCAGCCGCTTCGGTATATAGCGCATCAGCAAAAATCCCCTCGTTGTTATGTCGGGTCGTGTCAGCTTCAGTAACTTCGGCGATATTATCAAACGTTTGTCCTTGGTCGTATGAAATCACGTGATAGACAACGTCGTCATACTTAACACCAGTTTGATCACAAAACCGCCGCCGATTCTCCAGCACCTCAACTACGTGGCGACCGCGAATACGATTGAGCATGGTGCCGTCGTCTTTCGACGAGACTGCAACCAATAGATCAGATGGAAAACACGTCGGCTGATCTGCCACAATCATCGCGCCCGCCATTCTTTGAGCAGCCGCCGCCAATCTTCAATCGCCAAATCTTCAGCGCGAGCATCTGGTGAAATTACTGCATTTTTCAGCAATTCTTCCGCCACACTTTTATCAATTCCCAACCCACCACTCAGACTAGAGCGCAGCTTCTTGCGCTTTGCAGAAAATCCAGCCTTAACAATGCGGAAAAAATCTCTCTGATCTTCTGGAGTAATTAACGGATTATTACGAGTTCTTAAAACCACAACCTGCGAGTCAACCTTTGGTGGTGGCGTGAAGAATTGACTCGGAACTTCAATATCCAACTCCGCTTCGGCAAAAATCTGAACGCTCACAGACAGAATACTCATATTTCCAGCCTCTGCCGCAATTCGCTCGGCAACTTCTTTTTGCACCAATAGCACCGCAATGCTCGGCTTATTTTCCGCAGTCATCAATTTTTCAACAATTTTGCTGGTGATGTAATATGGGACATTAGCTACAACTTTGTAATTTTTTGGCAATTGATTAAGATCAAATTGCAATATGTCTTGATTTACGACAGTTAATTTTTTCCCAGGAAATTGCCCTGGTAATTTTCGTGCCAAATCCGCGTCAAACTCTACAGCGGTCACCGAATTAGCCCTAGCCAACAAGCGACTAGTCAAAGTGCCTAACCCTGGTCCGATCTCCAACACAACATCATCACCCGTCAATTCGGCCGCTTCAGCAATATCCGCCAAAATCTCCGGATCCTTCAGCCAGTGCTGTCCGAGCGATTTTTTTGGTCCATGAGAAGAAACCATTTAGCGCCCATCTCCATTCGTCCAGTCGGTCGCCAAGTCGAATCCGTGCGGATGTTTGGCTGCAAATCCACCGGTATCATAAACCTTACCCGGACCCATACTGGTCTCAACCACCGAACATCGCGGATAATTACCATAATTAGCCGCCACCAAAATATAGCCGTCCTTATCAACCTTCGCGCCATCCGCCCGCACCGTATAAGTACCGCCGCCACAAGCTTTTATCACAATATTCATCGGCAAATCATAATACGTCTCGCGGTGCGCCACACCCTTGGAGTCGGTAAATATCTGTGCGCCCTTGCTTTTCGTCAATGGATTTTTAGATTTCGTGCCAATTATTTCAATCTGTTTCTTCGGCTGCTTTGTGATTTCGCTAGCAACTTCCTTACGACTAATCTCGCGCTCGTTTTCTATCTCAACCCGATAAGTTACCTTCCGCACACCCTTTTCTCCAAGTTGCTTAACGCTCTTAAATCCAATCGGCTGAGAATCGTCCTTAATCTGCTCAATATCAAAATTAATATCAACTTCTTCGGTTATCGTTCGCTGTTTTGATCGTTCAATCTTCATTACCAGACCCACGCCGTTCACCAAAAGATCGTCGGAATTCGTAAAATGCGTCTTATCTTCGCGATACAAAGTCAGCCCAGCAGCCTTCGCAATCAAAGCTGGTGTTTGTTCGGCAGTGGTTATTTTTAGGCGTTTATTTCCATCGACAATTGTTATTGGGCGAGCGCGGAAAATATTGACCTGGTATTTTGCACCCGTCAATTCCATATCAATATTCGGCTCAACCGCGTCAATCTTTTCGTCAATCGTAACCTTAGCCGCACGCAAGGCCTGCCGAACGGTCAATGCGTTTGTGATAATCGTCTTTTCCTCGCCGCGATCATAAATACGAACCAAATGCTCACCAGAAGTCTTTCCGTCAGCAAACGAAATCATTGGAGTCGCAATCGCAACCAACACAGCCAATCCAATAATTTTTCCAAAAAATAAACCTTTTGCGCGCATAATAATTTGACAATTCACACAATGTGTTAGAAAAATTATATCAAATTTTGGAACTATTATCTATAGATGTCCTGAAGTCCCATTTTAACTTTACAGGTCGGCCATGGTTGCCAGCCACGAGCCTTGTAAGTTTGCCATGCCTTTTCGTCCTGCACGGCAGCTGGAGCGTCAGAAGCCAGTTCGTATCCACCATAATTTCCCCAAGTTCGTTTATCAAACTGGTATGCACCGTAATATCCATTTCCAGTATTCGACGTATAGCTACCCTCGCAACTTCTCAATCTAGCAAGCGCTTCAGAAAAACTGCCAGAAAATGACGTAGAGCTTTTCGTCCCCACAATCTCAATCTGCTTCTTTGGTTCTTTTGTCACAACACTAGCGATTTCCTTACGACTCACCTCCACGCCGTTCTTCATCTCAACCTCATAAGTGACATTTTTCTTACCATTCTCGCCCGCCTGTTTTACTTCGCGATATCCCGAATCTCGATTCGCGTCTTGAATTTTTTCAATTTCAAATTTCACATCTTCTTCTGCGGTTATAGTTTGCTTGCCATTACGCCAGAGTTCAATTTTCATTCCAAGAATAATTTTTGCCGAACGGTCCACGGACAGCGTATCATCTTTCTTTGGGTTGATATTCTTCTCTTTCAATAGCTCACCAACCGTCTTAGCGTGCGTGCGAATGACAGATTCTTTACCATAAAGCACAAAATTAACCATCGAGGCTCTGTCAATTTTCATCACCATATTTGCGCCATCAACCGCCATGTTATCGGAATTAGATAGAGTAGTTTTGTCCTCTTCAAAAACTTCAATTCCAGCGGCCTTCGCAATTAAAGCTGGCGTCTGCTCGGCAGTAGTTACCTTTAGACGTTTATTTCCATCGACGATTGTTATTGGGCGAGCGCGGAAAATATTAATATTGTACTTCTCCGCCACCATCTCCGAATCAAGACTCGGCTCGACTACGTCTTGGCGTTCATCAATAGAAAACTTAGCCAATTTCAAAGCCTCGCGAATCGTCCTCGCTTTTGTAACAATCGTCTTTTCTGCGCCTCTGTCGTAAATCGTTACCAACTTTTCACCAGCCTTAGCTGCTGGCTTAGTAGCGTCAGCCAATGCTTGATTGACAAAAAATAAACCGCCAACCAGCATCAATATCGCGCCAGAAATGAACGTAATTTTCTTAGAATAATGTTTTGCTTGTAATCTTATACCCATAAGTTCACACCCACAACGTAGGTATTCTTATTATATCAGATTTTCTCCAAGCGTGCGAACTCGACGTTCAATTTCTTAATATTTCCATTGTCAAACTGAACCGTAACGCTCAGCCCTTCGCTATCAATAATTTCCCCCGAACCAAAACTCGGGCTGCGAACTCGATCGCCAACTTCCAAACCAATATCTTCTGAATAAAAATCAGATTCTACCATAGGCTGAGCTGGCCTATCAACACCACCAGCCATCAAGCCCATCTCGTCCAAAAACCTCGATGGCATATTATAGCCAATCTGACCAAATTGCGTCCGAGAGCTAGCACAACTAACGAACAATTCTTCCCTCGCCCGAGTTACACCAACATAGCACAACCTGCGCTCCTCTTCGACGTCATCAGCATTGCCGCTATCAAATACTCTTGCATGCGGCAAAATCCCCTCTTCCAGTCCCGCCAGAAAAACCACCGGAAACTCCAAACCTTTAGCTGCATGAAGCGTCATGAGCGTTACTTGTTGATCGGCAGCTGTATCCGTCGAAGACATCAAAGCCATCTCTTCCAAAAACGTCGCCACGTCAACGTAAGCCTTCGCTTCTGACAAAAGCACGCCGATATTTTCCATTCGCTCTTCAGCTTGCGGTGTTCCGTCGTTTATAAAATCTTCATAACCAGTACTTTTCATGATTTTTTCAATCAATTCGGCTGGGGATCCGTCAATTTCCTGCTGCAAATCGTGCAATTTTTGACCAAACTCTAGCAACGGACGTTTTGCGCGCGCTGTCAAAGTATCCGCCTCCTCAACCGCCAGCAACCCGCTAATTATATCTTTCCCTGACGCGTCATTCCAGTCCAAAAACTTAGAAATACTCACCGCGCCAATGCCACGTTTTGGCGTATTCACAATTCGCAAAAAACTAACTCGATCACTCGGCTGATACAACAATCGAAGATACGCCAATAAATCCTTAACGACCGCTCGATCCAAAAATCGCAGACCGCCGACGATTTTATATGGAATATAACTCTGACGCAAGGCTCGCTCAATTGCGTAACTTTGCGCATTCGTTCGGTATAACACCGCCACATCGCCGTATTGACGACCGTTCGCAATTTGCGCCTGAATCTCATTCGCAATCGCCAAGGCCTCCTCGGACTCATTGTATAATTGCCATAATTTTGGCTCAACACCGTCGCCATTCGCCGTCCATAAATTTTTATCAGTTCTATGAATATTATGACTAATCAGCGCATTTGCCATATTCAAAATCGCGCCAGTCGAACGATAATTTTGCTCCAGCTTAACCACCGTCGTGCCTGGAAAATCACGCTCAAAATTGAGAATGTTAGTATAATCAGCCCCGCGAAAACTATAAATCGACTGAGCATCATCACCAACCACGCACAAATTGCGACGCGAATTGACCAGCAACTTAATTAGCGCATATTGCACCGCATTCGTGTCCTGATACTCGTCAATCAGAATATGCTCGAATTGCTGCTGCCATTTATGACGGATATTTGGCTTGCTTCTCAATAATTCCACAGTTTTTATCAATAAATCGTCAAAATCCAACGCCGAAGCATCTTTCAAGGCTTTTTCGTAAGCAAAAAACAGCTCAGCTATTTTCTGCTCTCTTGGACCGCGAGTCGAAGCAGAAAAATCCTCAGCACTTCTCATTTCATTTTTAGCGTTTGAAATAGCCGAAAGTACAGCTCGAGGTTTAATGTCTTTATCCGTCAAGCCGCGAGCCTTCATAATTTGCTTCATCAAGCTTATTTGATCATCGGTATCGTAAATTAAGAATCGCTTGTTCAGACCAATATTTTCACCATCCATCCGCAACATTCGAACGCAAATACTGTGAAAAGTTCCCATCCACGGCATAAATTGCCGATTCTCAGAATCTTCACCCAATATTTGCGCCAATCGCTGACGCATTTCCTTTGCGGCCTTATTAGTAAATGTAACCGCTAATATTCGACTAGGAAATATTTTCAACTCGCCAATCAAATAAGCGATTCTATGAGTTAGAGTTTTAGTCTTTCCAGATCCAGCTCCAGCCAAAATCAACAGTGGCCCATCGGCGTGCGTCACCGCTCGAGCCTGCTCGCTATTTAATCCGTCAGTAAAATTAGACATATATCTATTTTATCAGCAAAAAGTACGAAACAGCGCCGCCAGCCATACCAATTGCCAAAAATAGAACAATAAGCAACGCTATTAATAATCCAGATTTTTTCTTTTCCTTGTCAACTGAAGGTTTTACCTCTGTAGATACGGCTGCAAACATCGGTGCCGGTTCAGAATCCATAGTTTCTTTTTCGGATAATTCAGAAGATTCGATCAAAGAACTGTCAATGTCGGTGGACAATTTATCGTCTGAATCTTCAGGAACGCCAGCCTCCTCAATTGCTATAATTTCTGGACTCAAATCCATTGGCGAGTCAGACACATCGCTCAAAGAATTTTCGCTCATGCTGTAATTAGATAAATTGGTATTGTATTGATGTTCCAATTTTATATCCTCAGAATCAGCAGACACAGACGCATCTTCATCACTATTCATCTCAGAACTAGTTATAGTTTGGTTAACAGAACCAAGCGGTCGCTTCTCCACTTCAACATTAGCAATAAACGGAGACTCCAGCGGCGTAGTCATCGGTGCAGCAGGAGCTTCACTATTGCTTACAGCTAACGATTGCGCTATCTTATCAGTCAATGACAGCTCCTCAGCGGGCGCATCTTCAATCTCCGCAAAAGTAGATTCATTATGTACATCTTTAAGATCGGGAGTGTCGCTAAGATTATCTGATTGAGCAACTATATCAGACATTTCTTTCCTTACCGCAGAATGCCTATTATTTGTGCTAATCACGTCTACCAAATCAGGTGAAGGCTGAATTGTCGTACCAGTTCGAGATGGAGCGGGAGCGGCAGGTTTTTGGATAGCGCTAACAGATGAAGGTCTAACAACATCCATGAAACGACCAGTCGAGCGTCTCGCAACTAACGGCGCAGCTTTGACTTCGCTAGCAGCCACGCCAGGAGCTCTGTTGGCTATTGAGTCGTTAGTAACTTTCTCGCTCGTAGGATTATCAATCTCTTTAGGAATCGTATTGTCGCTAGAAGGTTCTTTTTTTGCTTCAGGCTGAGAGATCGATGATAAAGGAGCAGAAGCAGCAGACGAAGGCGTGAACGGAGTCACTGGAGGTGCAAAGCTAGTACCAATAGAGTTCTCCGGTGCAGACTTTTCCTCTACGGGCGCAGACACAGAAACCTCGCTATTATTTTCATTAGCCACCACTGGAGCTTCCTTTTCTCGCTGCTTATCCATAAGAGAGCTTACCGCTCTATCCAACTCATCAAAATCAATATCTGTCATATGCCCCCTATTTTTTAACCTTTATGTGCTTTCAAGATTATCTCCTTAAATTGATATGCATCCAAACTGGCTGCCCCAACCAATAAACCATCAAGTTCATCAATTGCTAAATAATCCGCGGCGTTTATTGAAGTAATACTTCCACCATAGACAACTCGAACTGATTCCGCCGCTTTTTTACCATACAAATGAGAAATATGTCGTCGAATCATCTGTGTAGCTTTTTTTACATCAGACGCTTTAGCGCTGTCGCCAGTGCCGATCGCCCAAACTGGCTCATACGCAATAACCACTTCATCCAGCTCATCCGCCGTCACGTTAGCCAGACCACTAGTCAATTGATCAGCCAGAACATCCTTCGTTTCGCCAAGAGTCTTCTCTTGAATCGTTTCACCGACACACAGAATCGGATGAATACGATTTCGAATTGCCGCCTGAACTTTCAGCCGAATGTCTTTTTCGCTTTCAATGAAAATATAGCGACGCTCCGAATGTCCAATTATCACATAATCAGCAATTCCACGAAGATGCGCCGCTGGAATTTCTCCCGTGTACGCCCCCGAATCTCGCCAATAGCAATTCTGGGCCGCCAACTTAGCGATCCGACGATTAATTTGTAAACTCAAACTCTGCAGCGTCAAAATAGTAGGCGCCAGCACCACTTCAACATCTCTATGCGATGGCAGCGTGTTCATCAGCTTATGCAAATATAAGCTAGCCTCCTGCATATTGAAGTTCATTTTCCAGTTACCAATGATTAACTTTTTTCTCATGAGATAATCCTTATGCTTAGTTTATCACCTCAAACCGTATGCGTCTAGTAAACTTTCAATTCCAGGCAATTTTTTACCAGCCATCAAGGCCATACTAGCTCCGCCACCAGTGGAAACATGAGTAAAATTGGCGCCGTCATGCCCGTCCCATTTCAATATAAAATCAGCTGTATCTCCGCCGCCGACTATTGAAACTACTTCTTTATTCTGGGCAATAGCTAGCGCCACTCGCGCTGAACCAATTGCAAAATTATCAATCTCAGCATAGCCCAGCGGACCATTCCAAATAACCATCTTTGCATCAGCCAGTATTTTCGTGAATTTCTCAATTGTCTGACTTCCAATATCCAGCACCATATCTAAGTTCTTTATTTTATCAATATTAACTTCTTGACGAGGAAAATCCTTAGAAATCTCTGGCGCAACCGCCACGTCAATCGGCAATACCAAAAAATCGTCAACATTCTCTGCGCCGACCTTAGCCGCCGCCAAATCATAAATTTCCGCGACAACCTTTTCCATTCCCGGCTCAAACACACTCTTGCCGACATTAAATCCACGGCAATGTAAAAACGTGTTTGACATGGCGCCGCCAATTAAAATCCGATCCGCCTTTTTAATTAGACGCTTAATCAGTAATATTTTATCGCTAACTTTCGCGCCGCCAATAACCGCAACCAACGGACGTTTTGGCTTATTCATCGCCTCGGTGATAGTTACATATTCTTTTTCTAATAATAATCCCGCTAGTCCTGGAACACACAACGTAATCGCATGAGTGCTGGCGTGTACCCTGTGTGCGACCGCAAATCCGTCCTGCACAAAATAATCTGCTCGGACAGCGCGTTGAATTGACTTGGCAAATGTTAAATCATCAGCCTCCTCCTCGTCATAAAAGCGCAAATTCTCCAACATGAGAATACTGCCTCGTGGCGCGCAGCGAACGGCTTGATGAACAGCTTCGCCCACACAATCATTCAGCAATTCTACCGGACGGCTCAGCAACTTGGATAGGTGATCTGCGACAACTTTCAAGCTAAACTTAAGATCCTTACCTTTTGGTCGCCCCAGATGAGACATGATAATAATCTTGCAATTCTGCTCCAGCAAGTATCGGAGTGTGGGCAGCGAAGCGCGAATTCTTAGATCATCAGAAATCTGACCGCGCTTTGTTAGCGGCACATTATAATCTGCTCGCAGAAGAATAGTTTTTCCACGTAGATCAACATCGCGAATTGTTTGCTTCGGAAATTTTCTGCCCACCCAAATTCTCCTTATGACAACGTCTTGACTTGGATATTGTCAGTTTTTCCTGGTTCTGGATTGTGGCCGCTAACAAGCACAACCGTAACTGGGTCTGCACCAAAATAGCCTTCTTGTTTCAACTCATCAGCTAACTTAGTTGCTGCATTTGGATCGTTTGGTCGAACATATGGACGAGAAGCGTACCTTAACGCCAACTTTTGCGCAGTCTTCACATCTTCGGTTACACAAACAATTGGTAGGTTCGGACGATATGCGGCAACGTTAATTGCAGTAGCGCCAGTGTGCGTTTCCGCAATAATAGCTCGAGCTTTAATTCTCCTTGCCAATTGAGCTGCCGTGTAGCTTAAAATCGCGTCAGTTTTTTCACGCATTTCAGCCTTTTCTACCAACATCACTTCACTGTGTTCTTGAGTGTAGATAATAGTCTTGCGCATTGCACGAACGGTTTCAACAGGATATTTACCATTGGCAGTTTCGTCAGATAGCATAACCACGTCAGCGCCTTGGATTACGGCATTGGCAACGTCGCTAACTTCAGCGCGGCTTGGCTCTGGATTATCAACCATACTACCCATCATTTGTGTTGCAACGATCACTAGCTTGCAATATTTACGACACAAGGCAATAATTCGACGCTGTACAACTGGGACAATTTCCGCGCCAGCTTCCACCGCCAAGTCACCGCGAGCGACCATAATACCGTCACTAGCCTTAACGATTTCCTCCAAATTCTCTGGATCAACGGCAGACTTAGTCTCAATCTTGGCAATAATATTTGCTGTCGATCCCAAATCTGTCAATCGACGACGCAAATCAATAATGTCATCAGCTTTTTGAATAAAACTCAATGCAACATAATCAAAATCTTGGCTTGCGCCCCATTCCAAATCGTTAATATCTTTCTGAGTAAGAATATCGCCACCAAAATCTGTGTCTGGCAAATTCAAACCCTTGCGGCTCATCAAAAAACCGTCGTTCTGAACTTCTACGCGAATTGCAGTTGGGCTAACAATTTCTCGCACAACCGTCCTGATCTTGCCGTCAAACATGTAAAGCGGCTCGCCGACTTTCATCTTCTCTGCCAAATTGTACTGCACTGGCAAATTGAAGCTGCCGTCATGATCAGTAATTTCTGAATCCAAGACCAACATATCGCCAACCTTAACATTCAGCATGTTATCTTTCAAAACGCCCAAGCGAATCTTCGGACCTTGCAAATCTTGTAGGATTGCGACAGGCTTGCCCAGCTGTTTACTAGCTGTGCGCACCCAATCGATCTGCTCAATTCGCTCCTCGTTAGCGCCGTGGCTAAAATTCATACGGATGCCGTTAACACCGGCCTCCAACAATTGGTAAACCTTTTCTTGGCTGAACGTTGCTGGCCCAATTGTTGCTAATATTTTTGTTCGTTTAAATATATTATCACTCATTTTTAAAATTATACCACGAAATAACAGTGATGAAAAATGCTTGATATAATATAATATGACAGTAATCATTAGCAGGAAATAAGCTTGCAAAACCCTCAAGACAAAATTTTAATTGGTGAAGCCTATTATTTTGATGTGGTAGGTAGGCAAATTGTTGCTAAAGGATTTGGTCAGTTTGACCCTGCCAATTACCATCTTAAGGCAGAACTTTCGACAACAACCCCAGGCACATACAATAAGTTATTTATCGTCATAAAAACTCGCTCACAATACGTAACGCCTTTTGCATTTTACCGCAAACAGCTTAGCGAAAACTCTGTTTACGCCCCCGCTTATGATGTTCGCGCCTACCTAAAATGGCCAGTCAACGCTGACATAGAATCAATTCTTCGAAAATCAACTACAATAAATATTCTCATTAACGCAGAACATGCACCTGATACCGCAATCACCAATGTCGACATGAAAAATATTACCAGTACAATTATTAAAAGGGCGGTCACTTCTAGAATATGTTATGCTACCTATAAAAATATTAATCTCACCATATCATCAACCCATTCGATCCTCCGCACAAATAAAATGACAATCAGTACAGATAAATCTCGGCTTCAGCCCTACCTCAATTACACCTTTTCTCGCACAAAAGGATCTTTCCAGATAACTGATATCGGTAAAATACTTCTCGCGTTTCAATTATATTGGATTAGCCACTTCGACAATACGCATTGCTCTATACAATCAGTGGATTTGCACGGAATCGCAACACTGCATCTCGCGAATCCTTTTTTAGAAGCTGTATCTCCAACCAAATACCGCCCCTCAATAAGTCTACAAGATTCCATGGAATCATTAACTCTTATAAAAATGACCCATTTTTTCATCAACCCAAACCGCCAAAAAACTCTTGGGTCTTATAGTAAAATTGGGCTAGCTTTCACGCGAATTATCGATTATCGTTTTCATACAAATTCAAATGTATTTCATATGAATATTGCAAATCTAATTTTTGCCCTTCAAAGTTTTGCAGAAGGAATCGCAGAAAACGAACTTAAAAAGCAGCATAGAAAGGCAAAAAATGAAACAGTTAAAAGTATTGAAAAAGCTATTCAGTTAATTCAGCTCAGCGGTGATATTAACGATAATGTTAAAAAATTCTACAATAAGCCAACCAATACAGTCTATCATCTTTTAACTCGCCCAACTTTCAACCAGTCTCTCAATATCGCCCTAGGAAAATTAGGAATAAGCATAGAAAATCATAAGACAATGCTAAAAGTAATACAGAAGGCTCGACAACAAGTTGTGCATAGCGAAGGTTATGACGTTGAATTTCTCTTAGGTATTCTTACTAGCACCGTGTCACAGATAGAGATTGGTGAAAAAGATCCAAAAACTAAATTCGTTCGTATTGACGGCCAACTCGAAAAACTTTATATACTACTACGCGAAATGATAATAAGATATTTTGATAATTACAGCAACTAGCGAACTTCCAAACTACCATCAACATGCGAGATCAGTGGATCAAGCAAAAACTCAATGGCTCGTCGATTTCCAGTTGTTATTTCCACAACAGAATTCATGCCTGGAATCATTTTCAGCTCAATATTTTTCGAGGTTTTTAGACTATCAAGCTTAACTCTAATCCGATATATTAACCCCAATTTATCGTTAACTATCGCATCTGGGCTAATCGATTGAACAACCCCACTCAAATAACCATATCGCTGGAACGAATATGCATCAACTTTCACAACAACTCGTTGGCCAACATTTACAAAACCAATATCCCTACTTTGTAGCGACGCCTCCACAACAAGCGACTCTTCAAGCGGCGTAATCTCGGCAATTATTTGAGTCGCCGACACCACGCCACCAATGGTATTTGTCTTTAAAGACAATACTGTACCGTCAACTGGCGCCACAATTGTTGTCTGTTCTAATGCCACCCTAGCTCTTGACAGAGAATTTTCAAGTTCAATAATTTTATTGTCCTGAGAGATTGCAGTAGCCGCATTACTCACCCGAAGTTCATTTAAGCTCACTGCGGCTTGATTTTTCGCATTATCTATTGCAGACTCCACCTGGACCATCTGCTGCTTTTGTGAAGATAACGACGATTCAAGAGAAGCAATATTCTGTCTTACAGAATTAAGATCACTACGAAGATGCATTTGCTGTAATGGATTTCCACGTTCAATTAACTTGTTGATTTCCTGCTCTTTGGCTTTATTCTGAGCCAGCATATTATCCAGGTTTTTAATCGCACTATCCAATTGAGAAAACTGCTTCTGAAGATTTGTTAAATTTGTTGAGGAAAGAAGCTTCCTAGATTCCAATATATCATTTTGCGCATGCATTTTTTCAATCAAACTTTGCTTAGTCTCCTCTGTTAAACCTGACTTATTGATATCATCCATGACAATTGAAGACGAGACTCCTTTTGCGATAGATCTCTCAATTTTAGCAATAGCTAAAGTCTTCTCCACCGATTCGACATTCTGCTGAGCGACTTTTTTATCTAACTCAACCACAATATCACCTTTTTTAATGTGCTGACCTTCGTGTACTTTTATATCAACAATTGTACCTGACACTGACGATTGTAAAATTTTTGTACCGCTTTCCGATGCTAATTTCCCTTGACCTGAAACAACCACGTCCAACTTTCCAAAATACAACCAAGCTCCAGCAATCACCAACAATAAAACTGTTATCCAAATAACAATATGTCCGAGCGGAGAGGCTGGTGTTTCAATAATCTCTTGAGCGGCTGGCAAAAATTCATATTGCAAGCGCCGATCTCGATATCGCCAATACGCTGATAACTTAGACATCTTCACCTCCCATTTGTTGATTATACAAATAAGCATACAGGCCATTCTTTTTCAGCAACACCCGTGGCGTTCCATACTCCACTAATTGGCCCCTATCAATTGCCATAATTTTATCAACTGATTTCAATGTTGATAGCCGATGTGCGATTATAATAACAGTCCGTCCGGCAACAATTTGTTTCAAATTTTTCTGAATGACATTTTCTGATTCATAATCAAGCGCGGAAGTTGCCTCATCAAAAATCAATATCTTTGGATCATGGAGTAGTGCTCTTGCGATTGCTATGCGCTGTTTTTGCCCGCCAGACAAACCCTCACCACGCTCACCAACTTGCGTATCATAACCTTCTGGTAGCTCTAATATAAAATCATGTGCTCCCGCAATTTTTGCAACACGAACAATTTCTTCCATGCTCGCCGAAGGCTTGTGTATACAAATGTTTTCACGAACGCTAGCATTAAACAGAAAATTCTCCTGCAGAACAACACCAATTTGCCTCCTCAGCCAAGATGGATCAGTTGTCGCAATATCAACCCCGTCAATGAGAATTTTTCCTGATTCTGGAATATACAATCTTTGCAATAGTTTTGATATTGTGCTCTTTCCAGATCCGCTTCGCCCAACTACGCCCACAACTGTCCCCGGATGAATGCCAAAAGACACATTACGAATCACCTCCGGCCCATCTAGCGTATATCGAAAATAGACCTTATCAAAACGAATGTCACCTTTTATGCTTGGTAATCGAGATTTAGCCGGATCAAGGGTTGGTTCAGTTTTATTATTAAAAATATCTCCCAATCGCTTAATTGACACTCCTGCTTGCTGAAAATCCTGCCAAGATTGTACCAGCCGCAGTACTGGCCCACTCACTCGACCCGACAACATTCGAAACGCAATAAGAGCACCGATGGTCAAGCTGCCAGACATTACCATATGCGCACCAAACCATAAAATAGCAATATCAGAAATCTTCTGAATAAACTGACCGATTATACCGGCATTATTTGATAAAATTGATGTCTTATAACCAGCTCGAACATAGCTAGCAAGTCGTCCCTCCCACTTCTTTTGCAGTTCCGGCTCTAGCGCAAAAGACTTAATGGTTTGGACACCATTGATTGACTCCACCAGATATGATTGTGCTTCGGCGCCAGTATTAAATCGCTCGTCCAACCGATATCTAAATAGAGGCGTCACAATAGCAGATAGTATTACGAACACTGGCAAGCTAGCTAGAACAACCCATGTCAACGTCGTACTATACCATATCATTATAACGATATATACAAATATAAAGCACAGATCAATAACCGTTGTCATTGGCACACCTGTCAGAAAAGAGCGGACTTTTTCTAGCTCCATGACCCGAGCAGTCGTGTCGCCAACGCGCCGAGTCTCAAAGTATCGTAGCGGCAATGCAAATAGATGACGAAATAGCCGCGAACTTAAAATCACATCGATTCGGCTCGTGGTGTGAGTAAAAATATAACTTCGCGCAATACCAAGCATCATCTCAAATAACGCAACAACAATCAGCCCAAATACAATCACGTCTAGTGTCGATACGCTATGGTGTGCTAACGCCTTATCAATCACAACTTGCGTGAGAATCGGTGCAAGTAACCCTATAATCTGTAAAATAAACGCCGCCAGCAGTACTTCTAATAATGGCCTCCTGTATTTTATGATCGTCGGAATAAACCATTTGACATCAAACTTACGCTCGACATCCTTCCAAAACCGTTGCGCAAATAACAATGCTCGACCAGTCCATTCTTTCTCAAACGCCACTCTTTCGATAATTTGAGGTGGCGAACCGTCAGGCATCAGTATAAGTAGTTTACCGTTGTCAATGCGCGCCAAAACAGCAAACTTATCTTTCTTCATACCAACAATCACTGGCATTGGTAATTTTTCCAGCTGCTTATATTTAACCGTAGATATCTTAGCCTTTAACTTCAGAGTTCGGGCGGCACGAAGCATATCAACCTCATTCATAATACCCTCCTCCAATGCCAGGGCGTGCTTCAGCTGCTCAGGATCAGCTGCAATACCATGAAATTGTGCAATCATAATAAAGCAGTACAAGCCTGGGTCTATTGAGTTTGATTTTTGTGACTTCTCTAACATACACACAATCCAAGCCCACCAGATTTTATCAAAAGTGTAGCAAAAAAGTTGTAAAGACCAAAGCTTAAGCGGTTGGAGCTGTCCAGTATTGCGTAACTATAGATTCTACTTGAGATGGCTGGCTGGACAATGCCTGCTGCCAGGTCATTCCCGTATCCTTCTGGAAGGTAGACATTGCTTGAATCAAACTCTCGATCTGTGTATGTGTGATAAATTTATCATCTTCAGATGTAAACGTTTCAATCTTATAATTATCTCCTCGATACCATGAGTCAATTACCACTGAATCCAGAGATCCCGGCATATATACCACTAAATCGTCACTGCGCCGCTCAAAAATAACATCCTGTAACTTATGCTTCAACCGAACTTCATCGGCAAGGCCGTTCATGTCATAAATCCTGTCTACCCCATCTCCTTTGTTGAAGATGTAGATATCATCACCGTAACCACCGCGAAGTGTGTCATTACCCGCGCCACCAATGAGGGTGTCGTTGCCATCGTTGCCATGGAGCCAGTCGTTAC
>CBDEJQ010000012.1:0-5382 GCA_965240135.1 uncultured Candidatus Saccharibacteria bacterium | reverse complement strand
GTCAACGTGTGCATAGTGACGATTCTTTGATTCATACTCTTGGTGTGAAGACGCGATAGTAATACCACGTTGCTTCTCTTCTGGTGCGTTGTCGATCTGGTCGTACGCAACAGGTTTGTTAACTGCGCTTGGTAGGCGCTTTGCCAACACTGCAGTAATCGCAGCAGTCAGCGTAGTCTTACCGTGGTCAACGTGGCCCATTGTACCAACGTTAACGTGCGGTTTGCTTCGGTCAAATGCATCTGCCATTTGTAGAAGTTCTCCTTAATTTAATTATTATTTTTCACGCGGGTACAGTCCATAAAAAAGACCTCACGGCGTATGAGTTTAATTATAACGATTTTCCAATCAGTTGTAAATAGCCTATTTCTTACTATAATACTTCGCCAGGAACGAATCGCGGAACTCGTAAAAAGTTCCATTCTCCAAGCTGGCTCGAATATCATCAACCAACTTAACGATAAATCGCTCGTTGTGGATTGACAACAACGTCCCAGCCAACGACTCGCGGGCGTGCAAAAGATGACAGAGATAAGCCGCCGTGTAGTTCTTGCAAGTATAGCAATCACAATCGTCCACAATCGGCGTAAACATCTCACGGTACTTTCGGCCACGCACATTGACTCGACCAAACGGCGTATACGCGGCGCCGTTCCTAGCCACTCGCGTCGGACTCACACAATCAAAGGTGTCAATTCCCTGCTCAATTGCCGCAAAAATATCGTCAGGCTCGGAAATTCCCAGTAAATGACGCGGTTTATTTTCAGGCAGAATTTGATTAACCCACTGAATCGTTTGCGCCATAGTTTCCTTTTCCAACGCGCCACCAATTCCATAGCCATCAAAATCCATCGCACCCAAGAACTCGGCAGTTTGCTTTCGCAAATCCTCGTAATTCGCGCCTTGCAAAACGCCAAACAAAGCTTGATATGGCTTATCTGGACGAGCCGCCCTTAGGCGCTTGACTTCCGCCAAACTTCGCTCCGCCCAGGCATGCGTCCTGGCCAGAGCCTCAACTTGATATTCGTACGGATCAATCAAAGAGGTCAATTCGTCAAACGCAAAAGTAATGTCAGCGCCAATTCCAGCCTGAATTTGCATGGACAATTCTGGCGTAAATTTATGATAAGAGCCGTCCAGATGCGACTTAAACATCACGCCGTTTTCGTCCACCCAAGCATGGCGCGACGATTTTTTGGCAATCGCGATTTCTTCATCGACATCAGTACTCATCGCCAAAACTTTCTTAAAGCCAGAGCCCAAACTCAAAACCTGAAACCCACCGCTATCCGTAAAAGTCGGACCATCCCAGTGCATAAATTTGCCAAGATATCCAGCTTTTTCAATCAACTCATGTCCCGGCTGCAGATATAGATGATAAGCATTCGCCAGCACCGCCTGCGCGCCGACGTCTTTCACCATCTCAGGAATCATCGCCTTAACATTAGCCTTAGTTCCAACCACAATAAACGCCGGCGTTTTAATATCACCGTGTGGCGTGTGAATAATTCCCGTTCGCGCCAACGTGTCGTTAAATCGTGAAGTTATTTCAAAAGAAAAAGGTTTTTCCTGCATAATCTGTTTGATTATATCACGAAATGGTCGACGGATCGTTTCGCGACAAGCTAATCACATCGCTACATCGCACCAAATAATATTTATTCTCTTCCGCATTATTAACTATTAGCATAGGCTCACCGCAACTAAGTGACAATTCCGACACACTTAATATTCGGCCGTCAATATCTGGCCTATCGTTAATTTCTGGATTCCAAATTGCCAAATTATCCGCACGCAGCGCAAATTTTTCAACATATTCATGACTATTCACTTCTTCTAGTGGAACATCATTCCACGAAACAGCATCCAGCAAATCTCCAGGCAAACATCGGTATGCCGAAACTACACATTCACCCTTAAACTCCCGCACTCTGCTAATATCCTGGATTACATTACGAGCGGCGCATTCATACTGACTCAATACATCAAGCTGCTCATTAAGAGGCAATTTATAGAAACACTTATCATTAACTACTTCACTTGCAAAATTTGCAATTTTATGAAGTTCATTTACCGCCATTTTAAGCTCTTCAGCTTCACTATCAAATCCTTCCAAGCGAATAATCTTATCTCTGTCGGGCATCACGTAAATCTTCTTCGGAAAGCCTCCAGATTCATCATCTATCGTCACTTCAAGCGCCGCGTAAAATTTATCATGATAGCTAACAAAACTCATCCCATCAATACACGCCCCAGAAATATCCATAAATTCATACTGTAATTCATTATTTTTCGTAGCGTCAGGGGCCAACACAAAACCAGTAAAGCCAACAGTTCCAACGTCATAAAGTCTTGTCGCAGAAAACTCAGACAACTGGCCATTTAATGTTTGGGTATATTCTCTTGACACTTCGTCAAACTCCGACTTGTCAACATAAGAAAGATCCGTCGCTAGCTGCCAAGCGGTCTCCTGAAAATCGTCATTAAAAACTGTTTCAAATAAATCAATAGGGGCTCCGACCTCCTCTTTATCGATTGGCGTCATATCAAGCACATCTTTCATATCCACACAAAAAGTCGCAAATCGATTTTTAATATCAAACATTTCCAGCACAGGGCGATCGTCGCGCCACGTAAAACTCGGCAACCATCCAAATAGAACCGCAGGATTAGCGTCTTCTATATTATTTTCCCTGCCGTCAATTTTAACCTTATACGCCTGGCATTTCACTTGAATTCCGCCATCATACGGAATCTCGTTCAAAACGTCATTTATTTCATCTATCAAAAGCTGCCTCGACTCCGCATCTTGAGTGTCGCCGACACCAGCAACTTCTTCGATTTTGTCAGCATAATGGCGCAATTTACGCACACATCGAGGAACGCCGCTATCATCTGGCAATAACTCTATTGATACAATCGCCTGCTTATCAAGCGGAAAATAATAGTCCTTCTGCGAAGTTCTCACACACAAAGCGGCCATCTCTTTGGTGTAAGTCGCAAACGGCGCTGGAATCTCAGAGTCAATTTCCATGGGATATATCAAATCCGCCACACCCTCAACTGGCCGCAGACGATACGAACTGTCCTCTTCGGATTGACTATATCCAACAACTCTAACCTTCTCGCCCTCAATATCGCCAGCGTGCGCAGCTTGTTCTATCTCAGCAATTGCAATCTCGTCATTTTCCCCTTCTCCGTCGAGCAATAAATTCGCGCCAGCAATTCGCCTCCAGTCTTCGTCAGAGAATAGCTTAGGAGAATTAGACTCCATATCAGGCTTTGAACGCTCCATATTGCTATATATTATACAACTTTAATCGATATTTACAAGCATAGCCCCTTCCGTATGCTGTATACTAGAAACATGAGCAGTAAAACCCTCGTTGATTTGGACCAATGGCTAGCCCCGCACAAATCCACAATTCAGGCGCGTGAGAAGTATATTTCTTCGAAGCTGAAAACGGTTTTAAGCGGCAAGACGCCAGCCGAATTCGCGATGGGTTTTTTGCATTTCGGACTTCGTAAAACAGATGTGGGCTGGATATTTCGCGAATGGGCGCCGAACGCCACTCGGATGTTCTTAGTTGGCGATTTTTCAGATTGGAAAGAGCGTGAGGAATTTGCCTTAAATAGCGATAAAAACGGCGAATGGAGCATAAATCTTCCTGAAAATTCGCTTCGTCACGGACAAAAATATAAATTGCGTGTCTATTGGTCTGACGGCGGCGGCTGGCGGCTGCCTTCATACGCAAATTACGTCGTTCAGGACGAAAATTCTGTCGATTTTTCCGCGGTCGTGTGGTCGCCAAAAACTCCTTACAATTGGCAAAACAACACTCCGCCCAAGCCAAAAGTTCCACTAATTTACGAAGCACACGTTGGCATGAGTAGTCAGAAAGAAAAAGTAGCCAGTTTCAGTGAATTCACCGCGGATGTTTTGCCGCGAATTAAAGAATCTGGCTATAACACCATTCAACTTATGGCAATCGCCGAGCATCCATATTACGGCAGCTTCGGCTATCACGTCAGCAACTTTTTCGCGGTTTCGTCAAGATTTGGCACTCCCGACGATTTTAAGAAATTGGTTGACACGGCGCACGGAATGGGACTGCGCGTCATCATTGACCTCGTTCACGCTCACGCCGCCAAAAACGAAGTCGAAGGTCTGGGCAATTTTGCCGGCGATCCGACACAATATTTCAAGCCAACAAATCATCCTGAATGGGATTCGCGATTATTCGATTACGGCAAGCCAGAAGTTTTGCATTTTTTGGCAAGTAATTGCCGTTGGTGGTTGGACGAATATCACATTGACGGATTTAGGTTTGATGGCGTAACTAGTATGATTTACCACGACCACGGACTCGGGAAAAGTTTCACTAGTTATGACGATTATTTCCGCGACAATGTCGACAAAGACGCGCTCGCTTATTTAAGATTGGCGAATGAAACCATTCACGCCGTTCGCCCCGACGCCACGACAATTGCAGAGGAAATGAGCAGCTTTCCTGGACTGGGCGCATCGACAAAGGATGGCGGGCTGGGCTTTGATTATCGCTTGCAAATGGGCGCGCCAGATTTATGGATAAAAACCCTGAAAGAGAAAAATGATGAAGATTGGGATTTGGGGCAATTGGCTTACACTTTGAGCTCGCATCGTCCAGAGGAAAAAGTCATCAATTACGCCGAAAGCCATGACCAAGCGCTCGTTGGTGATAAAACGCTGATTTTCCGATTGATTGATAAAAATATGTATTGGCATATGGATAAAATTGATCCAGACTTAACAGTTGAGCGTGGCGTGGCGCTACATAAACTGATTCGTCTGATGACCGCGGTGCTGCATGGTGGCGGTTATTTGAATTTTATGGGCAATGAATTCGGGCATCCGGAATGGATTGATTTTCCGCGTGAAGGCAATAATTGGTCGTTCAAGCACGCTCGTCGGCAATGGAATTTGCGCGACAATGGCTTCTTAAAATATCAATGGTTGGGCGATTTTGACGCGGCGCTGATGAAGATTATTAGGCAAATTGATAATCCTAATGTTCACCATCTGACGGTTCGCCAATCTGATCACACGGTAAGTTTTATGCACGGCGATTTTTTATTTGTTATCAATTTTTCGCCCGACAAATCCCACTCGGATTACGCAGTACCCGCAGAAGCTGGCTCTTATAAATTGGCGTTAAGTAGCGATGATAAGGACTTCGGCGGACAGGAGCGAATAGACCATAGTTCCCGTTTTTTCACTTCCCCAGCTGATAATAGCCACAATCTTAAAGTTTACTTGCCAGCCAGAACGGGCATTATTTTACAGAAAGTTGATTAAACTTGACTTAAATATTATCGCGTGATATAAATAACATTGGCTTTTAT
>CBDEJQ010000011.1:0-7157 GCA_965240135.1 uncultured Candidatus Saccharibacteria bacterium | reverse complement strand
TAAAGCAGAAGATGGAGAAAAACTCATTAATAAAAGAGTGTTTGTAACTCCAAAAAGAAATTATGTATATTATGAAAGGGCAGATATAAATTGGAATTATTGGTCAGATAAAACAAAATATGACTCGAGTTTTGATCTAAGTGATAAAAATCATAATATAATATTTGAAGTAACATCTGAATTGGATGATTTCTCAAAATACTTAGATGAAGAAGTAATCAAAAAAATTATAATGAAAGAAAAAAGAGAAGAGATAGTAGAAGTACTAGATATTTGAGATTGTGTAAAATTCTGTGTATAGAAACCTCCTGATTATGGTTAAGAAAAACTAATCAGGAGGAATTTTATGTCATAAGAAAGCGATCAGAAATAAAATCTCTAAGATGTTAATTGAAGAATATGAATATGCATTGGTTTTAAATAAAATGTTAAAAGAATTTAGAAATAATTGAGAATAAACATATGCCCATATATGAGGTTTGTGGATTTGCCACCACGTTTGGACTTTGCTAGAAAATGGCATCCGCGTTTGTTGGCTCAAATGCCGAATGTACATCTGACAATTTTGGTTGGTTCGTATGCGCAAAAATATTATCTTGATGATCGCCGCGCCAATCAGAATTTGACAGCAACTGTGGCGGACTTTAATGCTTTTTTACCAGATTATTTTCCGTTAGTTCATCCATCGCCACTTAATATTGGCTGGCGTAAGCGTAATCCGTGGTTTGAAATAGATGTTGTGCCAGTTTTGCAATCTATAGTTAGGGAATCGTTGTTGTAATAACAATAATTATCCTCTCAAAAAATATCATGCTTTGTATACTAATAAGCGTCAGCAGGCGACTCTGCTTTTATGTATAATATGAGTATGAACGATCAACAAATTGCCCAGCTTGAAATAGTAAAATCTAAAGTCCGCCAATTACTTGGTGGCGATACCTCAGGTCACGCCGATGATCATGTCGAGCGAGTGGCGCTGCTGGCAGAGCGTTTTGCTAACGAATGCCGTGAGTCAGTGGATCTCCAAGAAGTGCTATTGACAGCTTGGTTACATGATGTCGATGATTATAAATTAGTCGGTAAAACGCAGGCGGAAAAATTGACGAACGCGGTAAATATTATGGCGCAGGCAGAGATAGCTGATGATTTAAGTCAGGTTGTGCTGGAAAATATTGCGGCGATTGGTTATAGTAAACGGCTGAACGGCAAGCAGCCGCAGCGGTTGGCGGGGAAATTGGCGTCTGACGCTGATATGTGTGATGCTATTGGTGCGGTCGGCATTGAGCGAGCGTTGGTTTATGCTTGTCATCATGGTGGGCGGATTTTTGATCCTAAAGTTTGGCCGAATGTCAATCTGGCGGCGCACGAATATAACGCTGATGGCAATACGCATGATACCGACGGATTCATTAATCACTTCTTTGAGAAACTGCTGAAATTGAAAGGTTTGATGTTGACTGAACCAGGACGAATAGAAGCGGAAAATCGTCAGCAAATTATGGTTGATTTTCTTCGCGCTTACTTCCGCGAGAAGAATGTATCTGACTGGAGTGAGTTTTTGGAGGAATATTTACGTAGTATCGATGTCTAGGATAGACTAAACTTAGTATATTAGATATTATAGTCTAGTATGGAAAAGATTTTGAAGATACTTAATGCTCGTTTTTGTAAGTTAACTAAAAATAGTGCTATCGAGAAGCGCACGCACCGATATTCTCAAAAATCGCTAAGACGAGGCAATAAAGCTGAAGGTGATAAATATCAAAGACTATTTGTAAAGAAATCATTACAACATTTACCACATCATCTATTATTGGCGGTTTCTCATAGAATGTGATTGCGATGGGCTGAAAAAATATTAGACAAATTTGCCAGAAAATATATAATCAAGCCAAAATCAATACGCCAGTTTAAAGAGTCTGAAATAAAAGAATATCGAAAAATAACGAAGAATACTCGGTTATGGCACGGAACAGGTCGTTGGCAGCATGGTGAGCACGGTATAACTGATGTCATGAAAAGTTTTTGTGATGCTGCCGGACTTAAGCCAGCACGTGACGTCTATGCGGTTTTTGGCGGGAGCAATCAACGTGTTGTGTATTCGGTTTCACTGTGTCGGAGCAGAATGATCGCGCGATCGTATGCTGATATGCATAGGCTTGGGTGGAAAGAAGAAAATCGTTACGGTGATGCGCTTATGTGGGTGTCGTATTATTATGGCATGTTTTACGCTCGTCTATTCATAACTAGCGGTTTTAAAATGATGCGTCGATGGAAAGCATGGCGAGCATTGTCTCACGATAGCAATGGTGATAATACTTGGGGCAAAAAAGTAAATAACCAAGCGCGAAATGTATGGGATGTTTTTTGCTTAGGCAGTGACATATCTGGAAATTATCCGATATTAATTGGTGTGAAAAATATTGATTCACAGATAAAACTAGATAAGCCAATGTCTCAATACGAAGTTCGTGCTAGTAAACTGATAAATATTGCAAATATTTCACATGTGGAAGTACCGTATGACAAGCAAGATGAAGTGCGAAAGTTATTACACGAACACGATGTTAAATTGCCAGTAACTAGTATAGAATTAGGCGAATATGTTAGCTCAAAAGAGCGTTTTATTGACCTGATTAGCACTTTGTAGTTATATGAAATTATGACAAAGTATAAAATTGAACGGATTTATGAGCCGACCGCGTCAGACGATAGTTATCGTGTGCTGGTTGATCGATTGTGGCCGCGCGGGATTAGTAAAGAACGAGCTGTATTGGACGAGTGGAATAAAGAGATTGCCCCGACCGATGAATTACGCAAATGGTTTAATCACGATCCAGAAAAATTCCCGGAATTTTCTCGCCGTTATATGAAGGAGCTAGATAATAATCCTGCGGCTGCCGAAGCAAAGAATAATTGGAACGAACAATCTGCAGTTACATTGTTATATGGCGCCAAAGATACGGAACATAATCAGGCGATAGTTCTCAAAAAGTGGTTGGAAGGTTAGTCAATCGTTAAAAGAATGCTTGCATAATTGCCGTGTTTAGATTGTAATGTATTTAATGAATCAAGCATTGCAAGCCAAGCTGAAAACTTTGCCGCGAACGCCCGGCGTTTATTTTCATAAGTCGGCGAGCGGCGAGGTAATTTATGTTGGCAAGGCGGCGGTTCTTAAAAACCGCGTACGTCAGTATTTTCAAGATTCACGCGGGCGAGACAATAAAACTATGGCGCTGGTGGCGGAGATTTTTGATACTGATTGGATTGAAACTGAGAGTGAGGTTGATGCGCTGTTTTTGGAAAGCGAGATGATCAAGCGTTATATGCCGCGATACAATGTTCTGTTGCGCGATGACAAATCTCAGATGTATGTTCGGATTGATATGAAAAGTGATTGGCCGACGGTTAGTTTTACGCGGAATCCTGCCGATGATGGTGCGGATTATTTTGGTCCATTCTACAATGGTTTTGCGTTAAAAAAGGCATTGCGTTATTTGAGGCGAATTTTTCCGTATCTCACTCATCAAAGACGCCCTGGGCAATCAAAGTTGGATGAAGATTTGGGCTTAAGTCCGAAAATAAGTGATGGTTCGGACGCGTATAAAGCTAGTTTGCGTAAATTGATAAGTTATATTAAGGGAAATCGCAAGGCTATTGCTGTGGAGCTGGAGCGCGATATGAAAACGGCTGCGGGACTTCATGATTTTGAGCGAGCGGCAAGTCTGAGGAATAAGTTGCGCGCCATGCAAGAGCTTCAGCGACGCGTTATGTTTGGCGACAAGGAATTTTTGGATATTTCAAAAGACAAGGCGCTGGCTGATTTATCAAAACTACTTGGCCTTAAAAATATTCCAGTGCGAATTGAGGGCTATGATATTTCTCATATGAGCGGACATCAAGTTGTGGCGAGCATGGTGGTCTTTACGAATGGTGCGAGCGATCGTGCGGAATATCGTAAATTTAAGGTGAGCGAAAAAAATGACGATACTGGAAATATGTACGAGGTGATTTTTAGGCGGCTTGGCGAGCGAAATATCAAAAGCTGGGGCTGTCCAGATCTGTTGTTGATTGACGGTGGAAAGGGCCAACTTTCGGCGGCAATTAAGGCAAGGGATGAGCGCGGAATAAAATTGCCGATTATTAGCATCGCTAAGCGCGAGGAAGAAATTATTATTCATAAAACTGGCTCGCAAATTGACGTAACGCGCATTGAAGAGTTGCAAAAATCTATTCATCAGGATGTAGCTATTCACGAAGATAATGATGTGTATGTAGTGAATTTGCATCCTACTCAGCGCAACGCCGGCTCGCATTCAAAGAATCTACGAGGCTCTGCTATTGATGACGGTTCCAGCCGGGACAATTTTACAAAAAGTTCTATTGCGACGACAGATATTGTCAAGCTTTTCCAACGGATTCGTGATGAGTCACACCGATTTGCTGTGAGCTATCATACGGCGTTGAAGCGTCAAAATCAGACGAAAAATCAACTGGAGGAAATTCCGGGGATTGGCCCAAAGACGCGCGCGAAATTGTTGAGGAAGTTTGGTAGTGTGAAAAAAATTATCGAGGCGGATTATACGGAATTGCAGGCGGAAGTTGGCACGAAAAAGGCGAATTTGATTAAGCACTTATCTTAAAATCAAGCATTCAATCGACAATAAAGCATAAATTATATATAATAAGACTAATGAAAAGACAATTTGCAACGTTTTTAATTCGGCTGATTCTTAACTCGGTAGGTATTTGGGTTGCGGTGCGGCTGCTTGGAAACGAAACTCCGGGCGCAACTTCTGCGTGGACGTTTATGATGGCTGGGCTGATATTTTCGGTAGTGAATAGCGTATTGAAGCCAATTGTTACAATTCTAGCTCTGCCAGCAATTCTATTGACATTAGGGCTGTTCACCTTAATTGTGAACGGCTTTATGGTTTACATTTCATTAGCTTTGGCGCCAGGGATTTCTATGACTTTTGTACATTCAATTATTGCCGGGATTATATTGAGTTTGGTAAACTATATTATAAGTAGCGCGCTGGTTTTGCAGCGGGAAGAAAAGGAGTAATATGTCAATTGATACAATTTTACCGTACGTGACGCTTGGATCTGCCGTACTGATGATTATCGCAATTTTGTTGCAACAACGAGGCGCAAGTTTGGGTGCAGGATTCGGCTCGTCTGGGGAATTATTCACTACTCGTCGCGGATTTGATAAAAACCTGTTTGATGTAACTATTGTTTTTGCGGTGATTTTTGTGCTATCGATTTTGGCAAGTATGATTTTGCCGGGATTGCAAAAATAGGAGAATAGATTTGAGCTCGGATAATTCGTCATGGAATCGTTTTGCACGGCTAAAAGTTTCCAGTAAAGATGTCAATAAGCGTCTGCGCAAGATTGAAAAGGGAAGCTTGCGTCATGCGCATAAATTCGTGACATCCAGGTTAGATCGTTTGTCTAATGTGCGACGTCGAGTTTCTGTTTGGATTATTCTAGTATTGGTGATGATTGGCGCCAGTGCGGTGCAGTGGCATATTTCTCGCAATTCTTTCACTACAATGGCGTACACTTCTGGCGGATCGTATTCTGAGGGTGTGTTGGGTCCTTTGGAAAACCTAAATCCGATTTTCGCAAAAACCAATGCTGAAAAATCCGCCGCGAAGTTGCTATTTTCAAGTTTGTACCGATATGACTCAACGGGCAATATAAAGGCTGACATGGCGGATAGTATCAGCGTGAACGATAAAGAAACTGAATATACGGTTAAGCTGAAAAAGGGTTTGAAGTGGTCGGATGGACAAGATTTAACGGCGGACGATGTAATTTTTACGTTGAAGCTATTGGCGAATCCAGAAGTTGGAGCTGAGATATCTGGCTGGAAATCCATAAAATTCGAGAAAGTGTCTGACGATTCGGTGAAGTTTATCTTGCCGTCGTCATATTCGCCGTTTGTCCACGCTTTGACATTCCCGATTATCCCTAAGCATATATTAAAAGACGTTAAGCCGTCGAATTTACGTGAGCATGATTTTAATAAATCGCCTATATCCAGCGGTCCGTTTGCCTTTAGGTTGCTGCAGAACGTAACGAGCGATGGTAGTAAAAAAGTGCTATATCTGCAGTCGAATAGCAATTATTATGGCAGCACACCTAAGTTAGAGCGATTCCAGTTGTACGCATATCCGACGCAGGATGATATCGCGAAGAGTTTGCGTACGCGAGAAATTACAGGAACTCCAGAATTGATTTATAACGATCAATCCGCCGAGGTAAAATCTATGTATACCGCAGAAGCGCATTCTTTGAATAACGGAGTTTACGCGCTGTTTAATAACAACAGTCAGTTCTTGCGATCAAAAGCTGTTCGTCAAGCTTTGTCGCTCAGTGTCGACACATCCAAGTTGCGCCAATCTTTGTCATTGTCTACGGAGGAATTGTCTGGTCCAACGCTTAACAAATTCCTGGGAAAGAGTTCGAATTCGTCTAGTTATGACGTCAAGAAAGCGAAATCTCTACTTGATGCTGAGGGTTGGAAGAGCGTAAATAATGTTCGCCAGAAGGGAAATGATAAGTTAAAACTCAACGTGGTTGTTTTGAAGAATAGCAATTACGAAAAGGTCGCCAGGTATTTGGCTCAAGTTTGGTATGACGAGCTGAATATAGAATCGGATATTAAAGTTGTCGATCCGAACGACGCTACTCAAAATATTCTTCAGACAGTTTTGCAGCCGCGCAATTTTGACGTGCTGGTTTATGAACTCTCCTTGGGCGGCGACCCTGATGTTTACGCCTATTGGCATTCTTCGCAGGCAACCAACAATGGTTTGAATTTCTCCAATTACAACAATGCAATAGCGGACGATGCTTTGGAGAGTGGTCGATCTAAAATCTCAGCGAAGCAACGCGCTGATCGTTACGCGAAGTTCACTGCTGTTTGGCAAGCAGACGCTCCGGCGATTGCCTTGTATCAGCCGAAGTTTGACTATATTCATATTCGGAACGTTAAAGCTCTCGATGCAAGCACCGAAGTTGTCAATCCCGTCGATCGCTATGTTGATGTTCAATATTGGGCGACAGAGAAAAAGTCCGTTTACAAAACCCCGTAATCAGGTATAATGGTAAGTGGTTATGCGGGCGTGGCGGAATTGGTAGACGC
>CBDEJQ010000010.1:0-7713 GCA_965240135.1 uncultured Candidatus Saccharibacteria bacterium | reverse complement strand
CTTATTCTTAGGTTTTTTCTTGTTGATGATATATAGTCGGCCTTTGCGGCGAACTACCTTATCACCTTTTTTGGGATCTTTGTCGATTTTTTTCACACTTGCACGAACTTTCATAAAGTGCTTAAATCTCCCTTCCCGAGTAAACCCGAGATTATAGTTAATATTTGACTACCGACCCTGTTGAGGTCGATCGTCACGTAGGCGGAAGCTGATTCGTCCCTTTGTAAGATCGTAAGGGGTCATCTCAACCTCAACCTTATCACCAGGCACCAGGCGAATATAATGCTTGCGCATTCGTCCTGAAATGTGCGCGATGATACTATGGCCATTCTCCAGTTCCACCTTAAATTGAGTATTAGGCAGTGCTTCCACTACCTTTCCTACCATTTTGATGACTTCCTTTTGACTCGCCATAAGTTACAGTTGTCAATTATACAGTACTAAACACAGTTTGACAAGATGTTTCGCCGTAAATTTACGTGCTATAATTGTGTTATCAAATTTAACATAAGGATTTTTATGGCAAGCAAGAAAAAACCAGCAAACTTTAAGGTTACAAAATCGAAGAATGAGATAATGACCGCGGTGCTAATCGGTCTGGTAGCAGCTTTTATAGTGATAGTTATTGGCGTAATTTTATTACACACCAACCAAACTTCCGACAAGACATCTCAAACAGCGGAAAAGGTTGATAATGGATCTGTAAGCCTAGGATCTCTAGGCTTCCGTATTGAAGGAGGCAAAGCGGTTACTCGCAACGATTCAGCCACACAAGAGCTTCGCGATTTTCTGAAGGCAGACGTGAAGAAGTCGGGCTGTAAGGATAACAACGGCGTAACTGCGGTAATTGCCCATTCCCAAGATGAGAAACAGTTGTTGCTGGGTTATGGTTGCGGCAATTCTGTGGCGCGAATGTTTGCGGTTAAGCAAGACGGCGGATGGAAAGCGATTTCCCCAACCAATCAATTTAACCTGTTTGAAATTCCGAGCTGTAAGATGGTTGATGAAAATAACATTAGTAATGAAATTGCGCCAGTCTGCCAAAATAAGAAAAAAGTTGGCGACAATTTATCTTACGATTACAAAATACGATAATCCATTCGTAAAAAGAATTCCCCGCTTTTCGGCGGGGATTTTTAATGTCAATTATTTTTTCTTAAACAAACGACGCTTCTTGCTCTTCTTTTTGTCACTATCAAGCAGCTCGTCTGGATCAAAGTCGTCATACGTAACCATCAGCGCACGAGAGTTGACTTGTCGCAGCGTTTCAAGGGCAACAGATACGATAATCAAGATTCCAGTACCGCCGATTGACAAACGCAAACCTTGCAAGCCCGTTAAATTGTACGTGAGATATTCCGCAACGAATGGCAAAATAGCCACGATTCCTAGGACAATTGAGCCGAACAAAATCAAGCGATTGACGGTTCTCATAAGGTATTTTTCAGTCTGAGCGCCTGGACGCACGCCTTCAATAAATCCGCCCTGCTTCTGCAAATTTTCGGCAATTTCGTTAGCGTTAAAGACGATTCCAGTGTAGAAATATGTAAAGGCGATAACCAGGATAAAGTATAGCGTTGGGTAAATAAATGCTTCTGCGGTACTGCCGGTGAATGAGCCCGCGTTTGGAGCTTGGAACCAAGTGATCAATTTGTTGGCGGTCGGTAGAAGGTCGGCATTACCAGACGCTTTCATAACTTGACCAACAAATTGCGGCAAGCTCAGAAACGCAACCGCAAAGATGACCGGAATAACTCCCGCAGCAATCAACTTAACCGGCAAAATGCTTTTTACATCGCCATAATTACTGTTTCCGTGAACGCGCTTTGCGTAGTTAATTGTAATGACGCGCTGAGCTTCGTTGATTTTAACTAGGAAGTAAAGGACGATGAGTCCGGCGATTGACATGATTAATATCGTCCAGAACATAACTGGGTTTACAGGGAGAGTGAACCAGTTGAAGACGTTTAAGCTGCCAGATGAGGTGTTGAACAATGATGAGATTAACGATGCAAGCATTTGTGGCAATTGGCTGATAATACCAGCGAAGATTACGATAGAAATACCGTTACCGATTCCTTGCTCAGTAATCAACTCGCCGAGCCACATCAGAAGAACAGAGCCTGCCGTCATTGAAGTGATTGAAACGATCCATTCCATCATCGTAGGGTCGGCTAATGTCGTACTACCGCCTTGAAGAACTGTTTGCCTTAAGATGAAGATGAAAGCGATTGACTGGACAATAGCAAGTGGCACAGTAATAACACGCGTCCATTGCTGAATTTTTCGACGTCCAGATTCGCCGTCTTTGTGTAGCTCCTCAAGCCTTGGAATGGCTTTGGTCAGAAGCTGAATGATAATACTGGCGGTAATGAATGGACTAAGCCCAACCAGCACCAGAGAGAAGCTCGACAACGCGCCACCGGATAGCAAGTTCAAAATTCCACCGAGGTCAGATTGCCCAAGCACCGACGAAATCGCGTTACGCAGTTGCGTTGGTTCCGCCAATGGCACTGGAATGTGTGCCAATAATCGATAAACAACGATTATTCCCACGACGATAAATAGTCGTTTTTGCATATCTTTATTTTTCAGCGAGCGAAAAATTATTCTCCAATTCATGTTTTAGCCCCTCATAGTCACTAACAATTCTTAACTCTGTTAATTATACATTACCTTAGCGGATATTTCCATACTAAAAACGTAAAAGCGTATGCGTCATTAATAAAACCATGGCTTTAGAGTAAAAGAAAATCCCCTTCTCTTTCGAAGGGGACTTATCGTTACCGAGAAAAAAATTATTTCTCTTCAACTTCTTTCGCACTTTGGCGTAGAGGTGTAGCTACTTTCTCGAATGAGCCACCGGCTTTTTCGATGGCAGCAACAACTGAAGCTGAGGCAGCTTGTACTTTCAAGTCAACCTTAGCCTTCAATTCACCACGAGCAATCACCTTAACCGTATGGAATGGAGTTGCAATGTAGCCCTCAGTGAACAATAAAGCATTGTCGACAGTTTTGCCGTCAAATGCGTTCAAGTGATCCATATACACAACTTGAGCTGGAGTTCGCAAGCTCTTGAATCCGCGAGCCTTTGGCACAGCTTGAGCTAGTGGACGCTGACCACCCTGGAACATTACGCGAAGCTTCTTGCCTGTTCGGGCGTTCTGACCTTTAGTACCGCGACCAGCAGTTTTACCTTGACCAGCAGCAATACCACGACCAACGCGCTTTTTATTCTTGTTTGCTGAAACTTGGAGATCATTGTACTTCATTATTTAGCCTCCTTTTTAGCAACCTTTTTTACAGGCTGAGCGCTTAGCCATTGATCGCGTGGAACTAATGACTTTAGAGCTTCAATAGTCGCGTAAGCAATGTTAACCTTGTTAGTTGAGCCAAGAGATTTGGTCAATAGGTTACGGACACCTGTTACACCGATAATTTGGCGAACTACACCACCAGCGATAATACCAGTACCAGGAGCGGCTGGCTTGATCAATACGCGTGCGCCAGAGAATTTAACTTCGCTGTCGTGCGGGATTGTTTCGCCGTTTAATGGCAATGTAATCAAGTGCTTTTTAGCGACTGACGTAGCCTTAGCAACTGCAGCTTGAACGTCTGCGCCCTTGGCAACACCGACACCAACTTTATCTTTGCGGTTACCAACAACCACCAAAGCCTTAAATCGGAAGCGGCGACCACCTTTAACCACGCGAGAAACGCGGTCAATGTTGATTACCAATTCTTCAAACTCTTTTGGTGCGTCATCGCGCACATTTCGCCGGTCATCGCGGCGACCACCACGTGGATTTCGAGGTCGACGACCTTCTGCGCGTGGGGTAGTATTTGCAGCTTGCTCTGCCATACTAGAACTCCAATCCTTCTTGGCGCGCAGCATCAGCCAAAGCCTTTAGTCGGCCAGCGTATTGACGACCATTGCGATCAAACACTACTGCGCTAATCTTAATTTTCTTTGCTTTTTTAGCAATTTCAGCACCGATAGCGGCACTTTTTTCAGTCATCGTGCCAGTCGCTTTTGTGCCAACTGTAGTTGCTGTAGCCAATGTTTTACCAGCCACATCGTCAATCAATTGTGCGCTAACATGCAAATTGCTAATAGTAACTGTCAAGCGTGGGCGCTCTGCCGTGCCTGAAACCTTAGCGCGAACGCGGTTTTTGCGAAGAGCGCGGTTGAGTAGCTTCTTATTTTCAGCCATGATTACTTACCTGTCTTTCCTGCTTTACGCAAAATCTGCTCGTCGACGTACTTGATACCCTTGCCCTTGTATGGTTCAGGCTTCTTCAATGCGCGGATTTCCGCTGCAACTTGGCCGACTTGTTGTTTATTGATACCGCTAACAACGATAATCATTTTTTCGTTGGTAACAGTTACACCTTCTGGGGCTTTGTATTTGACTGGATGTGAAAATCCAAGTGCCATTTCTAGCTCGTTGTTGCTTGAGCTAACACGAAAACCGACACCGTTAACCTCTAGGCGTTTTTCATAACCTTTGGTTACACCGATTACCATGTTGTTGATTAGCGCGCGCATCAGACCATGCTGACTACGGGCTACTTTGGACTCGTCCTTAGGATGTACCGTGACTTGTCCGTCTTCGACTTTCACCTCAACTGCTGGTGTGATGAATTGCTTCAATTCACCCTTTGGTCCTTTAACGACCACATCACCAGAGTCAACCGTGATTGTCACACCGGCCGGAATAATCACCGGCAGTTTTCCGATTCGACTCAGACTCATTACTTCACCTTTCGTGTGATTTGATATTAACTTCAGTATTTTAACACAGGTTAGGGGTAAAAAGCAAGGATTTCAAACTACGAATTAACCTCATATATATCCAGCTCAATTGAATTGATCATTTGCCTTATTCGAGCACTATCCGCCATTTTCAACCAACCTTTGCCGCCAATAACACACCCTCCAAGGATCGCATTTAGCGTACTCCTGTTTAATATAACCTGTTTATGATTGTCCGAGCATCGAACAAGGGCTTTTTGTAAATTATCACAAAAGACAGGCGACGATAGACTTTTTACATATTCTAAGAAATCACAGCTCAATTGATTAATTATTTTGTCATCTTTCTTCAATAGTCCAAGAAACATTCTGTATCCAACTGAAATTGACGCCTCCGACCATTGATCGCCACGATCATACACTGTATATTTTTCTCGCACGACCGTCAAGAAATTGAGAGCTATAATCTGCATAACAATTGCCGCCAGAGCTTGATCAACCGGCGTCTGTATATGACTTTCATCAATTGAATACTCCAGAACGCATTCACGAAAAAGATCATCAGACTCTTTACTGTATTTTATATACGAAGTACGAAAAAGCGTATTAACAGAGCTCTCGTCGTGAGCCTTACGATACGCCATATCAATTTGCTTACGCCACGGAGAAATCTGAACTTCGCGTAGCTTTTTACTCAGTTCACTTCGGTCGACTTCTACTATATTTCGATTCATTTCTATCCCGCACTCGCCAGCAGCCCTCAAAATATCATCTTCTGGAACGACTAATTTATCAAACTCTCGCAATGCCTCGTCATACGCCTTTTTTGCTTCTGAGCTATATAATTCAGCATCCATAAAACAAGTGTCGCCATATGTTTTTGCAGACAGTATGATATCGCTCAAAACAAAGAACTCATTGTCTTGAAGATATTTCAAAACATACTGAGCTAATAAATGTTCATAAATATGAGCGATTAGCCCGTCATTATCGGCTGTTTTGTATATGGATGAAATTATCATTGCTTGGTTTGATGATATTATAATGCCGTCAAATTAGCAATTTTTCGATATTTATGATGATTGATATAATCATACTCAATGACAGCAACTATACTTTTCGCCACCAGAAACCCAGGCAAATACGCAGAATTTGTCGCCGCGTTTCATAAATTCGCTCCGCAGACGTCAATTATTTCGTTGGCAGATTTGGACTATCAAATTCCAGACTGCATAGAAACGGGTATAACATTTGAACAAAACGCCCTATTGAAGGCGCGACACGCAAGGAATCATTTACATGGAAATGATAAAAACCTGATAATTATCGCTGATGATTCTGGCATGGAAATTGACGCCCTAAATGGCGAGCCTGGCGTATTTACAAGACGTTGGAATGGCCATGAGATGAGTGATCAAGAGATCGTAGATTACTGCCTAAAGAAACTTGAAGGTAAAACAAATAGGCGAGCGCAATACACGACGTGTCTTGCAATAAACTTCCCTGATGGTCGTGAGGAGGTAATTTTTGGAAAAAATTCTGGCGTTATCTTAACTGAGTCACGTGAGGAATCACGACTCAAAGGTATGCCGTTTCGGGAATTATTTTTCGTACCCGAACTTAATATGATGTTTCACGAAGTGCGCGAACTGCCGAAGTTGAAGCGCAATGGATATTCACTCGGTCATGAGGTTGCAATCGAAAAATGTGCTAGTGTGATACAGGAAAATTTATTTGACTCTGTATAGCGGCCTGCAACTCCGCGCTTTCGCTTGCCCATGGAATGTGTTGTGTGAGTTCATCAACTGTCACAAATTTAGCATACCGTATCTGCTCTTCCTGCATTTGTTCTTCGTCCTCGTTCTGTTGATGTAAGATATACTCATCGGCATTCTTATTAAGTTTCAGACTAACCCGAAGTTGTAAGTACTCGTCATCATTTTTTAAGCTATCTGTTTCCAAGATATCGTAATAGCCAAAGAACTTATACTGACTAGACACGCTGTCCATATTAATTCCCGTCTCTTCTGCCACTTCACGTACGATGGTTTGCAAGTAGGTCTCGTGCTTATTTGGCTTTCCACCGGGCAGCTGCCACTTTCGACCATCTTTAGAGACGATGGCTATTTTATTATCGTGAGTAAAAAGCCAAGCATATACCTGATTTACCGGAAGAGCCTGATCTTCTGGGTGAATTTCTTTACCGTCCTTCCAGGTGCGTGCTTTAATGGTTTTTCTTATAGTGTCCATGACATCTCCTAAATTTATTGTCCGAGCCAGTCTAATCTATTATACTTTATATCCCCAGGCGTCAGAAAGTGCCCTACGTTTTCTTTTATAGCACAGAGCGACATGAGAGCGTCTTCAGTGCTGTCTGCCGTATGGAAAGCATAGAAATATTTCTCTCGAGAGTACTAGTGGTCAATTTGATATATCTTTGAAAGACTGCCAATCAGCGTAGAATCTAGCTTTTCTTGCTTGATTTCATGAATATCGAAATAGTTAAAATTTGAAACTTCATCTGTTTTACGAGGTGCCGTTAATAGAGTAACTTTGTAGGCAATAATCAAAACGGGGTCGTCGAACTTTGTATTCCAAGTTGGAATAATCAAGGGATTTTCTGCAGCGACTTCGATATCTGTCTCTAGCTCTTCCAGAAACTCTCGTTTCAACGCTTCTGTAATATCCTCACCATGTTCCAGCCCACCGCCAGGAAGGTCCCATGAGTCACTTCTCTCTTGAACGAACAGCAGTCTACCTAATTCATCACACACTAATCCCTTCACTGCTACTCGATATGCCGACTTTATGTCTTTTAGTGCTCCAGCTCTCATATGATAAAAGTTTATCATAAAAAATAAACGCCCTGCAATGAGGACGTTTATTTGATTTGCGTGAGGCTTAGTAAACCTTCAGCAACAAAATAACATAATCAATCTTTTTGAACAACTCATCAT
>CBDEJQ010000009.1:0-12629 GCA_965240135.1 uncultured Candidatus Saccharibacteria bacterium | reverse complement strand
ATGTTATCTCCTTTTCTTTGCCATGATTTTGCTTTAAAGCTGTCAAATACTTTTCAAAATATTCATATTTATGTTTAGAATTATACTGCATTATAAATCTCGGATGTTCCAAAGGTATGATTTCATCAAAAAAATTATATTTTTTGTTTATTTTAGATAAAAATGTATAATTATCTCCGCTTCCTATGCAATAACACACAGAAGTATCGATTCCGAAATCAATTTGCGCCTGTATTGAACTAACAATCAAAGAATACAATGTTTCTTGCAATTTTTTACTATCGTAATAATTACAATTAACCTCATTTCCCTTTGAGTTGACTCTAACTATACCAACAGGACAGACAAAATTCATATAAAAATCCGAATAAAACTTTTTGCATCCACCATATTTTTCAATTACATCATATAAAAAACCTGAAGATGATTTGTTAATATAAAGCTTATCAATCAAAATACCAGTTTCTTTTTGAAGATGTTCCACATCCTCAAATGGAACCCCTGTAACAGCTGTTCCTCGACGTGCTGGTGAACTTCCTAATATTATACGACGTTTATTACAATCATTATAAAACCTTTTGTAGAACGTTGTTGAAATCTCATTTACTATTTCTTTTTGACTTCCATTAAACGGATTTATAATTTTAAAACCATCCGGCAACTCCATTGATATTTTAGATAATTTTTTATTAAATTCTATTACTTTCTGGCCGAATGTTTTCTGTTCAATCATTTAGTATCTCCTTCTCCCAGTTACTCATTGTTTGTCTTGTTACTCCCATTTTTCAGCAAGCTGTTCTTATGAAAGATTGGTAGCTTTTCTTAGCTATTCCATCAAGTCTTTTTTATATTTTAATTTTCTCCGTTATCCCTATATTTTCGATAAAGTCTTGATCATGAGACACTATCACAACGCCTCCTTTATACTGACCTAGCGCCAATTCCAAAGCTTCAATCGTAGGAATATCAAGGTTATTCGTCGGCTCATCCAGGATGATAAGATCAGGAGAGCTCGTTGACATAGCAGCAAGCAAAACTTTAGCCCGTTCGCCACCGCTGAGATCTATTGCTTTTGTCGAAGATATTGTTCGTTTATCCAGACCAAAACGAATTAAGATATTGATCGCGTCGTGTAATTCAAGTTTTGGCGATAAATACCGCAAATTGCCCAAAGGCGAGCTGTCTTTAAGCGGCAATGACTGCGACTGATTCATATATATTATTTTTGCATTTTCGCCTTTTTTTATTTCTCCGCGATGATACTCGGGTGTATTATATCCCATAATAAAGTTGAGGAGCGAAGATTTTCCTGAACCATTCTCTCCCTGGATCAATATTTTATCACCAGGACGTACATTAAAAGTAACGGGTCCTATCATGTTCTTTCCATCATGTGAAATACTTAGCGATTGCACAGAAATAAGGCTATGCTTCTTAGATGATACTTCATCGAAAGCAAACTTAATAGCAATTTCATCCTCCACTCTCTCAGGTTCATCCAATTGTCGCAGACGGGACTCCACACCTCCAGCCGCCCCTGCAATATTTGAAGATGCGCGCTCTTTGCGAAAATTATCATTTAACCTGTCACTGTCCGATTTTTTGTGGCTAGCTTTGGCCGAATTCGCACGAATTCTAGCGTCCCGCGCAATACGATATAGTCGCTTTTTCTCCTTTTCATATTGCTCATAACGGTCGGTCATTGCTTGACGAGCTTCACGTCTTGCTTCAATATATTCATCATAACCAAGATTATACTTGTTCACGCCCTTGCCACCAGTCAATTCTATAATCCGTTCCGCAGTGTTACGTAAGAAATGCCGATCATGAGACACGATCAAAAATGAAGCTGGCGAATTGTCGATAAAATCTTCAAGCAAAATTACTCCGCTGTCATCAAGGTTATTAGTCGGCTCATCAAGCAAAATTAGATCATAACGAGACGCAAAAACTGCCGCCAAAGCTATCCGAGTGCGTTGTCCCCCAGAAAATGTATTCAGACGTCTATCCGGATCAATGTCACCCAGAGACGCTCGTGATAAAGCCTTTTTAATCGTCGTGTCAAAATTTGCTACTTCGAATTTTTCATATCTCTCCAGAGCTTCGCCATAAATTAGTAGCGTCTTTTCACTAGCCTCTTGAGTTAACCTCTCACACTGATAATCAAATTCTTCTCTAGCCGATTTAACACCGGTCACTTCTTCTATAAAATCATAAACTGTCTTATCGAGCCATTTATTCAGGTTTTGCGATAAAATACCTATCTCTTCACCACTCGAAATAATATCGCCAGATGTAGGCTGGATATCTCCGTTTATTATTTTTAATAAAGTAGTTTTTCCGGCGCCATTTGGACCAACTAGTCCAATCTTGTCTCCAGCGTTGATGGCAAAACTTACATCACTAAACAATTCTCGACTATTAGTTTCATAAGACACATTCTTAAGATCGATCATGTCACTATTATACCATCTCTGCGTAGATGGATATAAAAAATAAACGCCCTGCAATGAGGACGTTTATTTGATTTACGTGAGGCTTAGTAAACCTTCAGCAACAATTCGCCACCAAGTTTAGCCTTGGCTGCTTCAGCGCCAGTCATGACACCTTTTGATGTTGAGATGAGTACCAAACCGCGACCGCTCTTTACCTTCGGAATCTCGCTAGCGCCGACGTAGACACGACGACCAGGTTTTGAGATTCGGGTAATTTCGTTGATAGTGCTGTTAGTTCCTTTTTCATTGATAGTAACTACCAGCACGCCGCGAGGTTTAGCATCTTCCAGTTTGACATCTGCCAAGTAGCCGTTTTTGACTAATTGTTCAGCGATGACTTTCTTCATCTTGCTGGACGGAACACGAACTTCCGTTTTGCCAACCAATTTCGCATTGCGGATGCGAGTCAGAAGGTCGGCGATTGGGTCTGTAGTTTGCATAGACATATTCTAATCTCCTTTCCTTCTTACCAACTACTCTTTGTTATGCCTGGGATTTCACCCTTGGCTGCTTTTTCGCGGAAATTGATACGGCTCAAGCCGAATTGACGCATGTAGCCGCGTGGGCGACCAGAGATGCTATCACGGTTCTTGTGCCTGGTCGGGCTAGAATTGCGAGGCAATTTCTGCAAACCATCGAGGTCGCCAAGTTCTTTCAACTCAGCACGCTTGGCTGCAAACTTAGCAATCATCTTCATACGCTTCTTATCACGAGCGACCATTGATTTCTTAGCCATTACTTGACGCCTCCTTTCTTCTCAAACGGCATACCGAATTTTTCTAGCAACGCCTTAGAAGCTTCCTTGTTGCCGTTCTTGATAACAAATGTGACCTGCAAACCGTGCAAAACCTGAGTTTCCTCAAATGTCAATTCTGGGAAAATCGATTGCTCGGTGATGCCGAGATTGTAGTTGCCACCTTTATCAAACTTCAAGCCAACGCCGTGAAAGTCGCGAACGCGAGGCAAAGCAACGTTAATCAAACGATCTATGAACTCGTACATACGAGCGCCGCGCAAAGTTACGCTAACACCAATTGGCGCGCCCATACCTTTACGAATGCTAAATGTCGCGATTGATTTTTTGGCTCGTCGAGCCACTGGTGCTTGACCGGTGATTTTCTCGACAGTGTTTTTGACAATTTCGAAATGACGCTTGTCATCTTTCTTTTTGCCGGTACCAACGCTCACGACGATCTTTTCCAAAGCTGGCACTTCATGCACGTTCTTTAGATTCAATTCGGCTTGTAGTTCCTTAAGGTAAGTTCCTTGATACAAGGCTTTCAAGCGAGGAGCTGGCACGACAGTTTTCTTTTCTGCCATTATTTAATCTCCTTATTTTTTACCTGGCGAGCAACACGAGTTTTGCCGCCGTCAGCATTCTTTACTAAACCAACCCGACTGGTTTTGCCTGATTTCTCATCAACAACCAAAGCGACTTTGCTGATATCCATTGGTACGTGAATATCTTTTTTGCCACCTTTTGGATTGTACTGGCTTGGCTTAACGTGGCGATGCCCAACGCCGACACCTTCAACCAAAACAGTTTGGTCTTTTGTGTTAACTTTTAGAACTTTACCAGTTGTGCCTTTATTTTTACCAGCAATAATTTTTACGGTATCGTCTTTATGAATTCGAGCCATTAGAGTACCTCCGGAGCTAAGCTGACGATCTTCATGTAGCCCATATCGCGAAGTTCGCGTGGAACTGGACCGAAGACACGAGTAGCTTTTGGCTGCTTGTCATCGTTGATAATCACTACGGCGTTGTCATCAAAACAGATAGTTGAGCCGTCTTTGCGATGAATTTGATCGCGAGTACGAACAACTACAGCCTTAACAACAGATTTTTTCTTAACGTTACCGGTTGGGCTAGCGTCTTTTACCGAGCAGACGATTACGTCGCCAACGCGAGCGTAACGGCGTCGTGTACCGCCAAGAACGCGAATACACAAAACTTCCCTAGCGCCTGAGTTGTCGGCTACCTTAAGGCGAGATTCTTGTTGGATCATTTGTCGTCCTCCTTAGCCTCTTCCTTAGTTTCGCCAGAAACTTCATCCTTTAGTTTGATAGAACCGCGAGACTTTTCAATCACCTTAACTAGAGTAAAGCTCTTAGTCTTGGAAATTGGGCGAGTCTCTTCGATTTGCACCTTGTCGCCTTCACCTGCTTCGTTGGTTTCATCGTGAGCAGTGTATTTGCGAGTCACGGTGTACTGCTTGCCGTATAGCGGATGCGTTTCGCGGCTAGTGACCGTCACAGTGATGGTCTTGTCGCGCTTGGCACTCGTTACGACGCCAATCAATGTTCGTCGGGCCATTACTTGCTCTCCTTTGTGTTATTAATTTGTGTCAGCAGGCGTGCAATTTCCTTTCGGAGTGAACGCAACGCTTTTGGATTAACTAATTCGCCAGCAGCGTGAGAACGTTTTGCCTGAAGTAGGTCGTTTCGCTTTTCAGTCAATTCCTTCTTCAAATCGCCAATCGTCTTAACAACTGCTGCTTTAACAGATTTCTTCGTTTCAGCCATTATGCGTCCTCCCGCTTGATGAACTTACATTTGACTGGCAATTTGTGGCTAGCCAGACGCATTGCTTCGCGAGCAACTTCCTCTGAAACACCCTGCATCTCAAACAGAACAGTACCAGCCTTTACCTTAGCAACGAAGAACTCTGGGTTACCTTTACCGCCACCCATCTTCAAGCCAAGTGGCTTTCGGGTAACTGGAGTGTGAGGGAAGATTCGAATCCAAATCTTACCACCACGCTTGATGTAACGAGTCATCGCCTGACGAGCAGACTCGATTTGGCGGGAGTTGATGCGCTCATTTGATTGTGATTGCAATGCAAAGTCGCCGAACGCGATGTAATTGCCACGAGTTGCTTGACCGCGGTTTTTTCCAATACGCACTTTGCGGTGCTTAGTTTTCTTTGGTAATAGCATTTAGCGACTCCTTTCTCCCTTATAAATCCACACTTTCACGCCAATGATACCAGCTGGTGTCTGAGCGCGAGCACAGTGGAAGTCAATATCAGCGCGCAAGGTGTGTAGAGGCACTGAACCTTCAATTACCTTTTCGCGACGTGCCATTTCAGCACCGTTCAAACGACCAGCCACCTCAATACGAATACCTTTAGCGCCAGCATTCATGGTGTTTTGTGCGGTCATTTTAGTTGCGCGGCGGAAGTTGATTCGGCGCTCCAATTGGCGAGCGATGTTCTCAGCTACCAATTTGGCTGCCAATTCTGGACGGCGAACTTCTTCGATGTTAATACGAACAGCCTGACCAGCAATTTTCTCAACTTGCTTCTTCAATTCGTTCACGCCAGCACCACCGCGACCGATAACAACACCAGCTTTTGCTGTGTGAATTGTAATCGTGATCAAGTTAGCGCTACGCTCAATCTCAATGCGATTGATAGTTGGGCGTGAGGCAAATTTCTTTTCAATCAACTCGCGGATTTCATGATCCTGACGAATCGCCTCTGCAAACTCTTTTTTATTGGCCGTAAACCAACGAGAGCTCCAGTTCTTATTGACCTGTAGGCGGAAGTTGATTGGATTCACTTTTTGACCCATTTACTTCTCCTCCTTTTTTGCTGCCGGTTTAGCGGCTTTTTTAGCTGCAGGCTTAGCAGTTTTTGCTTCTGCCTTAGCTTCGGCCTTTTTTGCAGGCGCTTTCTTTGGCTTCTCTACCCCAGCTACCTCAACTAAGATGTTTGAAGTCTTTTTCTGGAATGGCAAAGCGCGACCACGTGATGCAGGCTTAAAGCGGCGCAAACGTGTGCCAGTAGTAACGCTCAAAGTAGTAATTACTAAGCTTTTAGCATCCAAGCCGTGGTTGTTGATGGCGTTTGCCTTAGCGCTTTCGATAGCCTTCTTAACTGGGCTAGCAGCGCGCTTTGGAACGTGCTCTAAGATAACTAGCGCATCAGCTACAGTACGACCTCGCACTAATGCTGCGACTAGACTTACCTTACGTGGTGCCTGATCAACACCTTTAGCGTAAGCACGGACAGTATAAGTTGTATCGGCCATGATTACTTCTTATCCTTTCCACCGTGTTTACGGAATTTACGAGTTGGACTAAACTCACCGAGTTTGTGACCAACCATGTTTTCGGTAATCAGCACTGGTACGTGCATTCTACCGTTGTGAACAGCAATCGTTCGACCAACCATCTCTGGGGTAATAGTCGAAGCGCGCGCCCACGTTTTGATAACGGTTCGATCGTCAAGGCTAAGAGCAGCAATTTTCTTTGCTAGCTTTACATCGACGAATGGACCTTTCTTTAATGAACGACTCATCGTGATTTACCTCTTCCTCTTCGCGTCGTGACGCGTGCGTACGATTAATTTATTCGAGCCTTTACGGCGACGAGTTCGATAACCTAATGTCAATTGACCCCAAGGAGTACGTGGTGCTTTACCAGTACCGTGGCGACCACCGTCACCACCACCATGTGGGTGATCTGCGGCGTTCATAACGACACCACGAACAGTTGGGCGAATACCCTTGCGGCGTTTGCGACCAGCTGAACCGATCTTAACATTTTGGTGCTGGACGTTACCGACTACACCGATAGCAGCGGTAGCTTCCAAACGAACTTTGCGAACTTCGCCAGATGGCAATTTGATAGTTGCGTAGTTGCCTTCTTTTGCCATCAACTGAGCTTTAGCACCAGCAGCGCGTACCATTTGTGCGCCCTTACCAGCGGTCAACTCAATAGCGTAAATCATCGTACCAACAGGAATAACTGACAGTGGCAAGCGGTTCGAAGCCTCAATTGGAGCTTCTTCGCCAGTTCGGATAGTTTTACCCTTAACCATTGAGGTGTCAGCTAGGATGTAGTGGTACAAATTGTACTGATCCTTAACTCGAGCAATACGAGCTGAGCGGTTTGGATCGTATTCGATTTCTTCAATCGTCAAGGTCAAGCCTGCTGGCAAATTGTGGTTCACCAAGCGGTAGTGACGACGAACGCCGCCTCCGCGATGACGAACAGTAATTCGACCTTGGTTGTTGCGACCGGCATTTTGCTTTTTAGCTTTAATCAGACTTTTAAGAGGTTTTCTTGTTGTAATGTCTGACAAATCCTGACTCGTCATGCCGCGACGAGCAGGAGTGGTTGGATTGTAAGCTTTCACTGGCATTACTTGGTCTCCTCCATCTGCTGCTCTACTGCATCAAACACATCGAGCTTATCGCCTTCTTTCAGCGTCACGTAAGCCTTCTTCCAATCCTTGCGCGTTGTTGTGCCAGGATAACGATTCTTGCCTCGTGAGAAGCGTACAGCCTTGCCGTCTTGTACTAAGGTTTTAACCTTAACTACAGTAACGCCAAATTGCGCTTCTACAGCTGATTTGATTTCGTTCTTATTCAAGTTAAGTGGAACGCGTAGCACATATACACCATTGGCGCTCTGTGCGTAAGCCTTTTCACTAACGCGTGGGATAATAATCGTCTGTTTCATATTACGCTTCCTCCTTGCCCAACCATGCAGTAATTACAGGTAGAGCTTTCGGTGTTATAACGATTGTATCCGCATTCAGAATGTGATAAACGCTTAGATAATTAGCGCGAACCACCAAAACGTTCTGAATATTGTTTGTAGCACGCATAAGTTCTGGCGTCTTCTCATCTACAACGATCAGAACACGGCGCTCGAACTTGTTGTCAGCTAGGAATGTTGCGACTTCCTTGGTCTTGCCAGTAGTCTTAACATCTTTAACGACAATTTTCTTAGCTTCGCTAGCTACAGTCAAAGCTTGGCGAACTGCCACTTTCTTAGCAGTCTTTGACAATTTTTTAGTGTAGTTTTCGTTGCCGCGTGGGCCAAATACTACACCACCGCCGCGCCAGATTGGGTTACGACTTGAGCCGAAACGTGCTCGACCAGTTCCCTTTTGCTTCCATGGTTTTTTACCACCACCAGAAACTTCGCCGCGCTGCTTGGTTGTAGCGCTAGCTAGGCGTGCGTTTGCCAAGTAGCTGTCATATGCCAATTTCAACAATTCGTGATTTGGCACTTCCACAGCAAAAATGTCTTTAGGAAGTTTGGTTGAATCTGCCATTACTTGTTACCTCCTAAAATAATCAGCCCCTTTCGTGGTCCAGGAACAGCGCCCTTAACCCCGATTAGATTGGTCTCTGGATCAACATATGCCACTTCCAAGTTCTTGACAGTAACACGTTCGTGACCCATATGGCCAGCCATCGTCTTACCCTTGAAGACTTTTTGTGGATACATCGAGCCAATTGAACCTGGCTTACGAGTATTACCTTTACCACCGTGCGTCTTGCGGTGACGCTTAAAGTTGTGGCGTTTAATGGTTCCAGCGAAACCTTTACCTTTGCTGGTTCCGGTTGCATCGACAGAATCGCCGACTTCAAACGCGGAAACATTAATTTCACTGCCAACTTTCAGATCCTCTGGAATCTGGTCGACACGGAATTCCCGAATATGTTTCGGGGTCACTTGGGCTGACTTAACGTGTCCAGCCACGGCCTTGCTCAGGTTCTTACCCTCTCCAAAAGCTACCTGTACCGCATTGTAACCGTCGATTTCGACGGTCTTCACCTGAGTAACGGTGACAGGGCCGGCTTGGATCAGCGTTACCGGAATGGCTTTGCCGTCTTCAGCCAAGAGCTGGGTCATACCAAGTTTGGTACCGAGAAGTGTTTTCACTTTTCCTCACTCCCACTTAAATACTCCTGATGACGTGCGGTTTCTGGATTCTGGGAGAACATTAAATGTAAACATCCGCTCATAACCAGACCTGCTCATTCACCAAGGAGAACAGTTGATATTACGCGTAATAGAAATTACCTCGTAATTATAGCACATGAAGCTATAGACTGTCAACGAGTCCGACTAGGGTCAGCCCTCTGAGGAGTCTGATTTTTTATAAATAGTTGCTAAGTTTGTACCAAGAGCGTATACTTTGCCCGTTCCCATAACTTGAGCGCCCACTAACACTGCCATTTTCGTGTCTGCAGAACATTTTTCTGCTAAATAATCAAGCGCGTTTAGTCCGCTTGGGTAACATAAATCCGGAAAGGCTTGGCGTAGCTCCCCTAGATTTCCTGTGATAAGTTCGGTCTCTTCTCTATTGTGTATAAGCTTTGCTGATAAGCATTCTAATGCATAGCCATCTTGTTGCAGTGATTCTACGTCTCTCTCGATCCGCCGAGTAGCCCCTTCCAAGTCATCCCCGAACATTTTCTTATAGGCGGCTTCCAGGGCAGCTTCTTGTTCGCGCTTTTCTCTGTCTGCTCGCTGTCGCCTGATTGCATATTCAGATTGTTTAAGAAGCTTTTTTAATTTCTCTTCGCGCTCCTTATCAGTTAAGGCAAAAAACTCTTCACTTTTAGATTTCTTGCTCTCGTAATCATCTATGCTCCCGCATGATATAGCTCCTCGGACGCTCGCTTCGCTAAAGCCAAGACACTCCAGTATAGCTAGCCTACCTAAGTTTGAAGCTCCAGGCTGAATATATTCACGAAAGAGACTGTTCTCATCTAGGTCGTTGTTGAACACTTGACGGCGCAGAGTAAGGATCGTCCCTTCAGTTGGCTCAGCATACTCATCTATTATGCGATCCCTATCTTCTTTAGCAATTATCCCTGACTTTATACCTTTATCTACCACCTGTGTTGTTTTTTGCCTACTGAGGCGTCTTGCCTCTGCCTCTACTAATAGACAAGATGTAGCCGTTATGGTTTCATAACTGGGATCTTCCCGCAAATTGTCAGCATTGTCGAAGACAGTCAAGGCTTCTCTCTGTTGAGGATTCAACTCCTCTTCTGGCGGAATTATAGGCCAAGTATCTGGACGTCGTTCGTTAAAATACTCTACAACCTCTGGATCTGATACCAGATACGGCCAATAATTAACCTTTGTATTAGTAGCTTTAATACCGTCTAAAATAGTTGTGGTCGACGGAGAGTTAGATCTAATGTTTTCCATGTTTTTATTATACTAAAAAATAGCTAGAATGTCAATCATAGTATTTACATTAATAGCGGAGATTATTAATACATCCCTTAATACTTCGTAAGCATAAGCTAAATCATCACGCCAACCGGCGTAAACGAAGTCAGAATTGCCATGAAAATTATCGTGACATACCAAATTTTCCGGTTGAATTGGTATTTCTCAAGCTTTAAGACTAATAGCAACGCAATAAATAGACCAACAGGAATGGCTTGGACGACCAAACCGCCAACTTCAATTGGATTTTTTAGACGAAGCCACAGCGCACTTAATATCACAAAAACCACTAATTTCAAGAAAAATGAGCCGTCGTTATCATAAATACGTTCGCGCCCTTTGCGACTAAACAGCTCGCTAGACTTCGAGCGATTGCGAGCATAAGTACGAGTTTTTTGTTTTGTCATAAGCTGAATGGAATTATAGCATAAAAAATCCGCCCCATTCAAGAGGCGGAAATTTTATATATCGTTAAATTACATACGAATTTCAGCGTCAACGCCAGCTGGCAAATTCAAGTTCTGCAAGCTGTCGATTGTCTTTGGTGTAGCGTTTGTAATGTCAATCAGACGCTTGTGGACGCGGCGCTCGTAAGATTCACCACCAGTTTTGTAAACGTGTGGACTCTTTACGACGGTGTAAGTGCTGCGTCGAGTTGGCAAAGGCACGGGGCCAGCCACGTTAGCACCTGTGCGAATTGCGGTGTCGATAATTTGTTTTGCTGATTGGTCAATGACTTTGTGGTCATAAGCCTTCAGACGAATACGGATTTTAATTCCTGTATCTTGAGCCATAGCTCCTCCTCTTATGTGCAATCTCGTAACCTCTAATTGCCCTATTTATAGTCAATCGAGTTCTCGAGATAAATTATTATTAACTATGCGATTATATCAGCAATTTTCTGCTTTATCAAGATGAGAAATCATTTCTGCAATAATTCCAGCGGATTTATTCAGCGATTCTTTTTCTCGCTCGGTAAGTGGATAGCCCGCCAAAATCTTCACGCCGTCGCTGCTGATTGTTGATGGCAATCCAAGCACAACATTATTCAATCCATATTCGCCTTCAGCCAAAGAGCAGACGGGATAAACCGTGTGCGTCGATTTTCGGAGCGCCGAAACAATTTTAGACACAACAAACCCAATCGCAAAATACGTCGATTTCTTCGTTTCAATCACTCGATAAGCTCGGTCGCGAACCTTCTGCTCAATTCCGTCAATCATTTCCTCTGTAAATCCAGGATATTCTCTAATTGGCACTTCACCAATTTGCGCCGTTTCAATTGTCGAAAATGACGAATCGCCATGCTCGCCCAGAATATAAGCGTCAACCGCTTTGCTGTCGACATTGAACGCGTCCGCCAAATACGACTTCATTCGCGAAGTATCAAGCGTCGTACCCGTCCCGAACACGCGATTTTTCGACAAACCAGATTCCTTAAGCGCCACGTAAGTCAAAACATCAACCGGATTACTGACAATCACCAAATACGGCTTCGCGCCATTCGCCATAATATTTTTTACAATATCACGCATAATTTTTGCATTAACGTCAATCAATTCCAACCGAGTCTGACCAGGAAGTTGCGGCGCACCCGCAGTAATCACAACGATATCATCGTCATTGATGTCAGAATAATTTCCCGTATGAACCACGACATTTCTGTCAATTCCCATCGCGTCATTAATGTCAGCCGCTTGACCCCAAGCCAAATCCTCATTACGGTCAATCAACACAATCTCTTCAATAACACTACGCAATGCACACGCATAAGCCGCCGTCGCACCGACCATTCCGCCTCCGCCAACAATTAGCAATTTCTGTTTATTCACCAAAATCTCCTTTTTCTGTTTTATATTAGATGTCTTTATTCTGCCATAAACATTACCGCTTTGTCAATTAATTTTACTTTACGGCAAAAAATATGTATAATATTGTCAATTTATTAACTTTTACATATTATCAACGGGAGGATATATGGAAAAAAGAATGTTTGCAGAAAAAGTGCCACGCATCGATACTGCAAAAGTATATCGAGCACTTGCAGTGTTCGCTTTACTGCCGTCATGCTTCTTAGCCGGATGCGCAGGCGAAAAAGGAGTTGATGCTGGAAGCTCAAGTTCAGCCCCATACGGCAGCTCTGAGA
>CBDEJQ010000008.1:0-6159 GCA_965240135.1 uncultured Candidatus Saccharibacteria bacterium | reverse complement strand
GCTTTGCGGCGAGTTTTTTTGCTGGCTCGGCTGGTTTTTCTTCTTTTTCAATCGGCTTTTCGGTCGATTTGGTTGGTTCAGCGGGCTTAATTGGCGTTGGTTTTTCGGCGGGTTTTTGGGTCGTGGCTTGAGCTATATTTTTCTTTGGCTCGGCTGGCTTTTCTGCCTGCTGAGAATTGCTATTCATAAATATCGTCAATAATTTCAAGTCTGGGTGTGGGTGTCGATCAACCTCGATCAATTGCTGAACCAGCCCAATAAGGTTTGGATTTTTTCGTAATCTATTGCGAGCAATCGACAATAATTGATGCGACACAACAACTGAATTCGCACCGCTATTTTCTAATTCCTGAAAGATGTTTAAGACTTTCTCGTTGTCGTCGGATGGATATGAATCCAACAAATTACCGAGCATTGTCGCGTCGTTCAGTCCCAAATATTCGGTAACCATATTTGCTGTTAGCGGCTGGTCTGGAGTTGCTAAAATCGACAATTGGTCAAGTGTGCTAATGCTGTCACGGAATCCGCCACGGGAACGTTCAGCGATTAACCTGGCAGCATCCTCTTCAATTGCAAATCCCTCTTTTTTCGCTATATTTATTAACTGGCGTGTCATAATTTCCGTCGGAATTGGACGGAAGAAAAATTGCTGGACACGGCTAAGAATGGTGGCTGGAAGTCTGTCGGCATCAGTTGTAGCTAAGATAAACACCACGTGCTCTGGCGGTTCTTCCAGGGTTTTTAATAGCGCGTTAAATGCCGATTTTGACAGCATGTGGACTTCGTCGATGATATAAACTTTTTTTGGTGCAGAAACAGGCGCGACTTGAGCTTTTTCTCTTAAAGCACGAATGTCATCAACGCCGTTATTGCTGGCTGCGTCAATTTCAATAATATCCAAGTTTGAAGAATCGTCATCATATGGCAAGTGGTTAATTTCGTGCGCCAAAATTCGCGCCACCGATGTTTTTCCTACGCCACGCGGTCCAGTCAACAAGTACGCATGAGCAATTTTCCCCTGCTCTAACGCTCGACGTAAAATACTAGTCACGTGATCTTGACCTAAAACTTCATCCAAACTGCGACTGCGATATTTACGATATAGCGCCTGACTCATCCCCTCATGCTCCTCATGAGATAATTATAGCAAACTATACCTTGAGACAGAAGTTAACAAATGTGATTTCCGAGTATTCGAGATCGTATAAATACGATTATTATTGTGATAATGGCAGTAATTATGCAAGTTAACAACAGAGCCTTAGACTTCTTGCTAATTTTCTCTTTCTTAAGGATAAATATTGATGTAATTAGAGTCATCGTTCCCAAGATGTATGGCAAGTATCGTGCCAGTACTATTGAAGTATCTAATAATATTGTAGTTAAGCTCATTGGTAGCCTCCTTTGCTGTGTTTTGCCCTCGCTCTCTATACTTGAATAGAGAGCGAGGGGCTGGTCTCACGACCATGGTGTTGAATATGTGAAGTTGTTTTGGTCCACGAACACCGCACGCACTTTATGTGCCGGCGAGTAGATCATCGGCGTATAGCGTACAGTGACGACTGGCGCGCATATTGCATCGAAGTATATCTGTTGTGTGTATCCAGTATCCTGGACAGCTTTCAGATATCCGCTACGAGTGCACTTGATCCAGCCTGGGCTATGCATGAAAATGCGAGCCCAGTTTGTCTTGCAGGTTGGCGACCACCTAACATGCAAGGAGAATTCCTTGTTGTTGTAGATTTGGGTGGTGACGGCATCGGCACTGCAGCCCGTTGCGTCTGCGTCCTGTCCTGAGCACCAGTCTCCGTAGCACCCGACGGCATGAGCGGCGGGTGGGGTGGCTAGCGTCATCGCTGAGAACACGAGAGAAATGATGGCAATAAATGCCGCCAATCGCTTCTTGCTGTTCATCATCAACTCCTCTGATTGTGAAACGTACACCGAGATTATTCTCGGATGAGTAGAATTATACTTCTGTTCTATCAAAAAGTCAACCCCTGCTCTTCTAAAATAAAAGTAATAATGTTAACAAAAGCCTCGCGGTTAAATTACTCTTAAAACAACGCCAGCTGCGTGCTGGGTATTTCTATGTCAATGACGCCGTCAACTTTTTGCGCCCGATAGCCAATAAGCTTTTTGATGTTGTAAGCCAGCAGTTGACCGTCGTAATCAGTGATGACAATTGAGCCGATGACACTGCGTACATGTCCGACCAATTGACTATAATCCTTCATTAAAACGACATGCGACAAATCAACGCCAGCGGTTTGAAAATAATCTTCACAAGGAATTAACTCGGATTTCGGAAACGACACGCCAATTTTCTGCTCAATTTCAAGTAATTTTTGTCGCAATTCCCTTTCGCCAATCGCACGGTCAAAAGGTTGTTTTATCAATTCCATCTTTTTGTGAACTGGCAGAGTTTCAACTATTCCGTCCAGTTTGGAAATTTTCGCCTCATATTGTCTGGCGATCAATGCCGAAGAAAACGTTTCTAATTTTATGGCTAATCGCGCTCCCTGCTCCAACAATCTCCGAATTCCGCGCTCTTCTTGCGAGATTCCAACTTTTATGACGTTCGGCGCGAAGTACGCCAAGTAAACAAAGTGCGGATTTTGATTGATTTTTTCTTGTTGGACGGAAACCGAACTGGCGTTATAAAATGCTGGATTAAAGCCGGTTTTGTCGCGGCATTTTAGGCAATTTTCATACTTTTCATCAACCGCGGCGTGGTCTGGGCAGATTTGGCTACAGCGATTCTCAAAGTCCACCCAACCCGCGCAATATTTAACAGAAAAATCAAACTCAAGAGACAAATCCTGTCCGAACAATTCATAACGCTCAATTTTATCACCAACTTGACATTCAATAAAAGGCTTATTGTCAGCGTTAAAACTGGCGTAACTGAGCAAAAATTCGCTCGGTAGCATAATATTTTACAGTGCAGCTTCGACTGCAGCCCAAGTTGCGTCAGGATTGTCTTCAGGAATGATGATTGTAACTTGGTCGCCGACGTTAATTCGGAAGTAAGTTACGCTAGCAAGCAAAATACGATATTCGCGGCCGGAAGCCTCGACGTAGTAAATTCCGTCGTGCTGGACAAGTGTTCCGATAACTTGCTTTCGTGGTACAGGACCGATTTGCTTATAAATAAAGCTGCCGTCTTCAGCGATTGTCAATTTCATCAGGTCACCTTCAACCAGCTTCGACTTTGAAGCGTAGTTAGCTGGGATTGGGTAATTTTTACCATCAGGGCTGAGCATCATTTGTCCGTCAAACACGCCTTCGATAATCTTTCCTGCTACGTTATCTGACGAAGTTTTTGGCGTAACAACTTGACCATCATCGCCAATAATACTAATCAATAATTCTTTTGCGGCAGCTAAATTGGTCTCCGCCTCTTGAATAAGTGTCCTCAGACGCTTAATTTGCTTTTCTGGTAATTCAGACATGGTTCTCGCAATTCCTTTGTCTATTTTTTATAATACTTAACTAATATATAGCATATCCTTACATTTATATCAAGTCGCGTTATCTATTTTTATCCGATTTTCCACAGCACTATAAGATATGAATAAAAAAGTGTTGCAAATTTTACTCTTGAAATTGACGCGTGGTTCGTGATATTAAGATTGGCGACATAAAAATCACCGCCCAGAGCGGACGGTGATTAAACGAAACAAATTGGCGTTATATAACAAATTATGAAAGCTCGACAGTAGCGCCAGCGTCTTCCAAAGTTTTCTTTGCAGCTTCAGCTTCGTCTTTAGAAACTTTTTCCTTGACTGGTGCTGGAGCGCCGTCAACGATAGCTTTTGCTTCACCTAGACCTAGGCCGGTGATTTCCTTAACAGCCTTGATGACTGCAACCTTCTGAGAACCAGCGTCTTTCAAAGTAACTGTGAACTCAGTTTTTTCGTCAGCAGCAGCGGCGTCACCACCAGCAGCTGGACCAGCAACAGCGACAGCTGCAGCAGCTGGCTCGATGCCGTATTCTTCTTTAAGATGATTTTTCAATTCGTTAACTTCTAGAACTGTCAATTTTACAAGTTCTTCAGCCAATTTCTTAATATCAGCCATTGATATTCTCCTTTATTATTATATTGTTGCGATTGTTGCAACGTTACTAGTGTTGATTGCTAAACTTAAGCAGTAGCTTTGGCTTCGATGCCGTCCAAAAGTCCGTGCAAATTGCCGCCAAGCGCGTTGACCGTGTCGTGTACTGGTGATAGCAATTGTGATACCACTTGAGCAACGAGCTGGTCTTTGCTTGGTAGGCCTGCCAATGCTTTAACGTCAGCTTCGCTAATTGCCAAGCCTTCGCCTGAGAAGCCACCTGCAAGTTGTAATGCTGGATGTGTTTTTGCAAACGTGTCCAATACCTTTGCTGGCATAACTTCATCTTCGCTACTTACAGCGTAAACCAATTGACCAACCAATAAGCTGGTGTCGGTTTCTTTGTAAGTGTCGATTTCCTGAAGAGCTACGCGTACCAATCGGTTTTTAACAACCTTGATGGTAACGCCCGCTTCGCGAGCTGCCTTGCGTAGTTCTTGTAAGTCGGCAACGGTAAGGGTTTGATATCGAGCAAAAGCCGTACCCTTAGCGTCTTTTAATAGCTCTGTCAGTTCAGCAACCAAAGTTTGTTTTTTATCGCGTGAAATTGCCATAAAAATCCTTTCTTTGATTGAGTTAATTTGTTATGTGCCAATTTGTTAACGTGCGGTAATGGAGAATCAAAAAACGTCTTTGATTCTCGCACTACCAAAGACGTCAAATAAAACTGTTAGTTTCATTCCTCGGTGGCATTTTTATACTTGTTTTACGTCAAGTCGCCACTGTCTTTGGTAATGTTCCAGACCATTGTAGCAGAAATGACAACGAAAAACAAGAGTTATGGTGATTATTTTCCAGCCGATTTGATCGCCTTATTTATTGCATTTTCGCCTAGCAAAAATCCCGCCAGAATCGACGGGATTTAATTGCCTGAAATATAAAGATTACAGAGAGTTCTCTACTTTAATGCCAGGGCCCATAGTTGTGGCAATTGCAACGCTCTTAACGTAAACACCCTTTAAGCTGGATGGCTTCTGGGAGTTCAAACTGGTTAAGAATGCGCGTGCGTTTTCTGACAATTTTTCAGCGCCGAATGACACCTTGCCGATTGACAAGTGAACGATGGCTTGCTTATCAACGCGATATTCAACTTTTCCGGCTTTCGCTTCAGAAACGGCTTTAGCGACGTCGGTAGCAACAGTGCCAGACTTTGGATTTGGCATCAAACCGCGTGGGCCAAGCAAACGTGCGTACTTACCAAGCTTTGGCATGTACTGTGGAGTTGCGACTAAAATGTCGAAGTTCAATTCTTCCTTGTCTAATTGGCTTAGGAATTCTTCGTCACCGATGATGTCAGCGCCAGCTTTTTTAGCGGCAGCGTGTTCTGATTCTGGTGCAAAAACTGCTACGCGAACATCCTTACCCGTACCGTGTGGCAATGCTACGGTTGAGCGAATGTTTTGGTCGGCTTGGCGTGGGTCAACACCCAGGCGGATGTGGATTTCAACGCTAGCGTCGAACTTGACTGGGCTGGTTTCAGTAGCCAATTTCAAAGCTTCGTCTAAGCTGTACAATTTGTTCTTTTCAACGTTTTTTGCAACGTCTTGATATTTTTTACCGCGGCGCTCCAAGCGTGGACGAGTAACTGGCTTTGGACCCTTCTTTACGTGAGCTTCAGCGTCGTCTGATTGTGGAGTAGTGTCGCCAGCTTCCTTGCGAGCTTCCTTCTCTGCTTTTTCGGCGGCTTCGTCAAGAGCTTTTTGGCTGCGTTTGCCAGACTTAGCGACAACAGCTTCACGTTCAGCAACAACGTCTTTGTCCTTGTTGTCTTGAGGTTTGCTTGCGTCTGTAGCTTCTGCAATTGCTGCTTCAATTTCAGCGATTGTGTTTTTCTCACTGACTTCTAATTTTAGTTCTGCTGCTTTTTCTAGCAACTCGGCTTTCTTTGCCATAATAATCCTTTCTGTGGTGCAAGCGGCAATTTGTCATCTTAACAAATCGGCCTCCCAACATTGATTGATAGTGATGAAATTATACCATATTTTCAGATATTGAGGCAAATGTTTGATAAAATAGTAATTATGGATATAACAATTACAA
>CBDEJQ010000007.1:0-17043 GCA_965240135.1 uncultured Candidatus Saccharibacteria bacterium | reverse complement strand
AAATATTATGAGTTCGAAGCTTGAAAGAAACATCATGGGCACTTAAGCCGACCTTCTCGCAGTTTTCGATATTTATCTTTCCATTATCTATAATTATCAAAGCCTTCCCGTCAATCAGCTGCTTAGCCTTAACGCTATGCTTCTTTATCCACTTCAGCGTCAAAACCAACACGCACCATATACACAAAATCCCAACATAGTCCAAAATCTTAATATCATTATTGTAAATAACGCCACCAATAATACCACCAAGTACGTAATTCTGAACTTGATCGCTAGCGGAAGATGGCGCCAAATTGCCTTTTCCCGTAATGTTAATTATTATCGTCAGCGCAAAAAATCCGATCAATAATTTTATTGCTACTAAAATAAATTCATTCATAATTTACCTACTTTTTTCTATCAAAAACGCTCTGATATTTATCAGAACGCCTATCAAAAACTTATTTCAATCGTAGGAACTTGGTGAGGTGCGCCTCCCCATAACTACGACTGTCCACCACAACAGTTTTGTCTTGAACCGGCACCTCACCTATTCCTGGATGTGATAATATCATAAATCCGCCCGGTTTGAGTAGTCTCATTAACTTGGAAACTGTGGAAAACTGTGGATTGTGGTACGGCGGATCGGCAAAAATAATATCAAACTCCCCTGTTGAGCTCGCACTTTCCAACCAATTTACTATCGTTGTTTTTATTACAATAGATTTTTCTTCGATACCCAAAATGCTTATGTTTTCAGCAATTACTCGCTGAGCGACTCGATCTCGCTCCACGAAAACCGCCGACTCTGCGCCGCGACTTAACGCCTCTAGTCCAACAGCACCAGACCCCGCAAAAGCATCCAAAACTCGCGCGCCGCGTATTGATTCACCCAAAGAATTGAACATAGCCGAGCGCACTCGTTCACCCATAGGATGCGTCGTTGAGCCGGGCGGAGTTTTTATAAATCGTCCGCCAAATTCGCCAGAGATAATCCTAACTCTCACTTTTTTCTGCCTCAAGTTTCCAAATAGACGCCAGCCAACCCAACATCACCGACTTTATGATAATCGGCATTAGCTCGTGATTCGTCTGCCAAGCAAGATCCGTCGTCCAACCACTCTTGATAAAATTGTCATACATTTTCATCGATGCCACGGCGTGAACCTGGTCCAAATAATACTCACGATAGCCGTGATTTTTCACTTGCAATATCTCATCGTCACTCGGAATTGCGTCTTTAAAACGCGGATATGCCACCACGCTAGCCACACCCGCCTCAAACGCCACGTGTGTCGTCATCATGCCTTTGGCGCCCCAGAATTTCCAGTTGTTCTTAATCAGTTCAATTCCGTTATCGCCCTTCATGAGATTTTTCTTCAAAATTGAGGTTCGCGTCTCCAACCCTTCACCGCCGCGAAGTTCCGCCATAGCTTGCTCCAGAGGAAAATGATGCGCCGGAGTCAATCCGTCGGTAATCGCGTGCGCCATCCAAGCCGCCTCAAACGCTGCTCGCTCGGAATTATTTGTTCGTAGTGCCTCGACTAAATTGCCAATATGTCCGTCAATCATCTCCAAAAGTGCAGTGTCATTCGGATCGTCCGGATTTATAAAGTGCCAAGGCTCATCCACAGCCGGACTCTTTCGCTTGACGCCATCAGGACCATTCTTACCCTCAAAATGAAGAATGTTTTTAATATCAGGAAAATCACACCAATCAGGAAGAATTGGTTTTATATTTCTCCTTGCGACTCGATCTATTTTTTGATGGACGCCAATAAATCGACCAGAGCCATCCCTAATTGTTGTTCCTGCGTACATATTAATTTAAAACAGTTAATCGCTGATAGCGACTGACGGCATGCGCCAGATGATTATATTGTAACAAATCTTGCCCCTCTTTGACAAAGCGTTCAGCTTCGACTTGAGCGCGAGCAATTAGTGCCGTATCCGCCAGCGAGGCAATCTTCAAGTTCAAATCCCCGTGTTGCATTTTACCGTAAATCTCACCGGGTCCACGCAATTTCAAATCAACCTCCGCCAAATAAAACCCATCCTGCGATTTCTCAATCTCCCGAAGTCGTTGGCTCGGCTTATCATGGCCGCTCATCATCAAATGGCAAAAACTCTGATGTTTCCCGCGCCCAACTCGTCCACGCAATTGATGCAATTGACTCAGTCCAAAATTGTCCGCATTCTCAATCAGCATCACCGTCGCATTCGGCACATTCACGCCAACCTCAACCACGGTCGTGCTGACTAGCATATCCAGCTCACCGTCCGCAAATTTCTGCATCACTTCAGCTTTTTCTTCGGCAGGAAGCTTTCCGTGCAACAGCCCAACTCGACGATGGCTGAAAATAGTCTTAGACAATTTATTATATTCCGCCTCCACCGATTTTTTATCATTATCTGGATTATCATCAATCAACGGACAAATAACGTAAGCTTGGCGACCTTTGGCTAGCTCATTTTCAATCGATTCGTAAAGCTTCGGAGCTGATGCCGGCGACCAAATCTTAGTCTGAATCGGCTGACGACCAGAGGGCAACTCGTCCAGAATGGAAATGTCCAATTCTCCGTACAATGTCAGCGCCAGGCTGCGCGGAATTGGTGTGGCGGTCATACTTAAAAGATGCGGCATAAAATCAGACTTTTCTAACAAAGCTTGTCGTTGCTTCACGCCAAATCGATGCTGTTCGTCGATCACCGCGAAACCTAATTTATGATACGCAACTTTTTCCTGAATTAGCGCGTGTGTACCGACCACAACGTCAATACTGCCGCTAGCCAAATTGTTCAATAATTGACTGCGCGCCGCACCTTTCACGTGACCCGTCAGAAGCGCAACAGACACGCCAAATGGCGACAATAACTCGTCAAGCGTCTTCGCGTGTTGCTGCGCCAAAATCTCCGTCGGCGCCATAATTGCCGTCTGAAAACCAGCCTTCGCCACTTCCGCCGCCACCAATCCCGCAACGACAGTTTTTCCCGAGCCAACATCTCCTTGCAATAACCGATTCATCGGATGATCAGACTCCAAATCTTGCAGAATTTGCCACGCAGCTCGGCGCTGAGCGTTCGTCAAAGGAAACGGCAATTGATCAACAAAACTCTTTACGACCGACTTATTAAACGGAATCTTCCAGCCTGTTAATCTAGTCTGTTCTTGCTTATTAAATTGTGCCGCCAATATCATCTCGAACAACTCCTCAAACGCCAGGCGCTCACGACCACGGGAAATTTCCTCGTGAGTTTTTGGCGCGTGAAGAAACTTAACCGCCTCAGATCGACTAACCAATTTTTGGCGCCGAATAATGTTTTCCGGCAAAGTCTCGGGCAAAAAATCCATAATCGGACGAATATTTTTCATCAAATCTTGCACGGTTTTTGGGCGGAGATTTTTGATAGATTTATAAACTGGCTGAATTCCAGAATTATTTTCCGCAGCAGTTTTGGCAATTTCTTTTGCCAGCTCGACGGACGGATTATTGATTTGATAGCGATTATATTGCATACCAAATTGACCAGAAAAAATAAATTCTGCATCAGATTTTAATTGCGTTTCGCGGTAAGGCTGATTGAACCAAACCGCCTTAACTTTGCCCGATTTATCCGCCAAAACCGCGGTCGTGATTCTAAGTCCACGCCGAACAATACGTGTCGAAACCGACTCGCAGCGCGCCTTAACCGTAACTTTTCCCGGCTGAAGATCTGCGATATTAACCGCAGTTGAATAGTCATCATACGCTCGTGGCAAAAAACCCAAAGCGTCAGAAATCGTTTTAAGACCAGCCGCCGCTAGAGCCTGAGCAGTTTTCGGCCCGACGCCTTTAATTTGCTCGAGAGGAGTTGCTAATTTCATCTACGAAACAGCGTTGATGCCTTCCAGGGCGTAAGCCGTATCTTCCCAGCCTCTCACGCCGATTGAATCTACACCCATTTGCTTCACTGGAAAATCATTGCCGCCTTCTTCAATTTTGTCACCAAAGAACAGCGTTTCTTCTTTCGACCAGCCGTTCAATTCAAGCAACCTGCCAATTCCATAAGCCTTATCAATTCCCGGAAGCGTAATGTCAGTGCTGGTCGTGCCACCAATTCGCACCTCAAGCCCAGGCAACTTTTCCGCCACCTTGTCGCGATATATCGGACGGACATCCTTATATTTTTCAGCCCACGCATATTTATCTTCAGGTGTGGCTTGCTGACCCAAAGCCGACATAGTAATTTGGCTATGTCGATCTTCAATTATTTCACCCGCAGGATTCTCGCACCAAATGCCCATTTCCTTCGCAACTTCTTCCAACGCCGCAGTTATCTGAGTTTTTTGCTCGTCAGACAAATCATTCGCATACTGAATTTTCCATTCGTCATCAGCGGCGTCAAATCGATAATATCGAGTTCCGCAAGTCGGCATCGCGTGGAACTTCTGGAGCAACTCCGGAGTAACGTTTAATCTATCAATCACCTGCTTTTTTATCTGTTGAAACGTGCCGCCAGTAATCACGCAAACGTCATAATTCTCAAGTAATCGACTAAGAATCCCCGCCATACGATCGCTAATTGGCGATTTTGTAATTGCCAATGTGTCATCCAAATCAAAACCGATAATTTTCTTCATTATTCATCCCCTTCCATAATTAATACGAACGTGTTTTTACCCTTCTTTAATAACGACGTGTCATTGACGACTTTATTTTCGGCAAGCTTTTCGCCGTTTAGACTAATGGCTCCAGATTTTAACAATCGCTTTGCTTCGCCGTTAGAGCCAACCGCCCCAGATTCTACCAGCGCTTCAATCACATCAATTCCAGCATCAACGCAAGGAATTTCTTCAGCCAAAGCACCTAAATCATCGTCCGACAATTTCTTAAAATCGCCGCCGCCAAACAAAACTTCAGTTACGCGCTCAACAGATTCACGACGCGCGCTACCGTGAACAATGTCAGTAACTTCACGCGCCAAAACCTTCTGTGCCGAACGCGCACCCGGATTAACAGCGTGATTTTCGGCGATGGCCTCGATTGTATCGCGATCCAACATCGTAAATATCTTCATATATTCAATCGCACTCTCGTCATCAACATTCAGCCAGAATTGGTAGAATTTATAGACGCTGGTTTTATTTTCGTCAAGCCAAACCGCGCCACCTTCAGATTTACCGAATTTACGACCAGTCGACTTATTGATAAGCAAAGGTGCAGTCATTGCGTAGACTTCGGTGTTTTCTTTTTTACGAATCAGATCCACGCCGGATAATAAATTACCCCATTGATCCGATCCGCCAATTTGCAGATTCACTCCGTATTGATTAAATAGATGCCAAAAATCATAACCCTGAAGCAACGTGTAAGTGAATTCCGCAAAGCTCAAACCCTTGCCATTATTAATGCGCGCCTTGAAAAATTCGCGGCTCACCAAATCCGCCATATTGAAATTCTTACCGATATCGCGAAGAAACGGCAGCAATTCCAGATCAGCCAGCCAGTCAGCATTATCAACCAAAGTAAAATCTCGTCCAGCAAAAATCCTCGAAACTTGGGATTTTAAGGCCTGCTTGTTATGCTCAATTTCCTCGTACGAAAGCAGGTTTCGCTCTTCTGTATCGCGCATATCGCCAATCATTCCCGTGCCGCCACCAACGAGCAAAAACACTTTATGTCCGCGCTCCAAAAAATGCCGAACCATCATATAAACCGCCAAATGCCCAACGTGCAAACTGTCCGCCGAAGGATCCGTCCCCAGATAGAGCGTGAAATTCTCCGAATCGATAAGTTTGTCGTCAGTAAATGTGGTCTGATTCCAGAATCCACGCCATTGTAATTCTTCTGATAATTTCATATCACTCCTTTTCTACATATTAGTATAGCAATTTTACAATTGAAGCGAAACATATGCGTGATATAATAGAATTGTGAAGAAAAAGACTACGATAAGCACCGCCGGACACGGCTCGAGCGATAAGAAATCTCCGTCGAAACGGATGAACTTATATGCCAATTTGGCGCAGAAACATAAGACTAAAAAAGATAAGGACGCGCGCGAACGAGCGGAATATTTGGCGACTTTGCCGAAACATCCCGTAAAGCGATTCTTTTATCGATTACATCCGAAGCGACTAGCGAAATATTGGTTCTCCAAGCGCGGCGGACTGATGGCGCTGAAAATTCTTGGCGTCGGTATTTTGTTGATGTTGCTACTTATCGGCGGAATGTTCGCCTATTTCCGTAAAGACCTCGATAAAATTCGCCCTGGTGAGCTTGCTAAGCGCGTTCAAACGACCGTCACTAAATATTACGACCGCAATGACAATTTGCTTTGGGAAGATAAAGGTACGGGCAATTATCAATTGGTTGTCGAATCTGACCAGATTAGCGACTATTTGAAAAAAGCCACTGTCGCAATTGAGGACCGAAACTTCTATAATCACCACGGCATCAGTCTTAGCGGTATGTTGCGCGCAATGCTCTCGACTGCTTCACGCCGCCAAGTTCAGGGTGGATCGACTCTGACTCAGCAGCTCGTCAAGCAGGTTTTCTTCGCAGATGAGGCTGGCGACCGATCAATTAGCGGTATTCCTCGAAAGATCAAGGAAATCATCCTCGCAATTGAAGTCGAACGTATGTACAGCAAGGATCAAATCCTGTCATTATACCTGAATGAGTCTCCATACGGCGGTCGTCGTAACGGCGCAGAGTCTGCAGCTCAGACGTACTTTGGCAAGCATGCGAAAGATCTGACGCTGGCGGAAGCGGCGCTAATTGCTGGTATTCCACAGAATCCGACTTACTACAATCCGTATAACACTGCCGGAAATAAGGCTTTGATTGCCCGACAACATACAGTTCTGGACTACATGGCCGAGCAAGGCGTTATTACCAAGGACGAGGCTGAAAAAGCTAAAAAGATTGACATTTTAAGCACGCTTAAGCCACAGACCGAGCACTTGGAGAATATTAAGGCTCCTCACTTCCTATTGATGGTTCGCAATCAGTTGAGTAAAGAACTCGGCGAGTCAGTCGTTGGACGCGGTGGATTGACGATTAAAACCACCCTCGACTGGCGAATTCAGGAGAAACTTGAAAATGAAATGAAATCGTTCTTTGCAACGGGTCGACCAGATTCTGTGCGAATTAGTAACGGCGCCGCAACAGTCGAGGACGTTCAAACTGGACAAATCGTAGCGCTTGTTGGTAGTCGCGACTTTAATTACACTGGCTTCGGTCAGGACAACGCCGCAGTTTCCTATATTCAGCCAGGCTCCACGATTAAGTCGCTTGTCTTTGCCCAATTATTCGACAAACACGACAGCAAGCAATCATACGGTAGCGGCACGGTCTTAGCTGATGAAAACATTGATAAACTGTACGGCGCAACCCTAAGAAACTGGGACAATAAGTTTATGGGCGCCATCAATATCCGAAGAGCGCTAGCCTTATCCCGAAACGTTCCAGCCATTAAAGCCGCTTACATCGTTGGCGACGGATCCGCTAAACCTGTCGTCGAGGGAATCCGCAGGATGGGCGACACCAACTATTGCCGCCAGGAAGAGAATGCCGGCGGTTACGGACTCGGTGCGGCAATCGGCGCATGTGGAACCAAACAAACAGAATTGGTGAACGCTTACTCAACATTGGCGCGAATGGGAGTCCAAAAAGACGTCTCAAGCGTGATTGAAGTAAAGAACAGCCAAGGTGAAACTCTGAAAAAATGGAAAGATGAAGGCAAGCAAGTTATCGACTCGCAATCAGCATACATCGTGAACGACATCTTGTCCGACCGAACCCCTGGACTTCACGGCTGGATGGGCGTCAATGGCGTTCGAACCTCTGCAAAGACTGGTACATCCGACAAGGGTTCGCAACCAAAAGACCTCTGGATTATCAACTACAGCCCAGCTCTGGTTATGGGAATGTGGCTCGGAAACTCCGACACCAGCGTGATTGGTACATCAGCCTCCAACTACGGTATGCCGGTGATTAGAGGCGTTATGGAATTTGCCCACACCCAAGTTTATGCCAAAGAAGGCAAATGGAAGTCAGGTCAATGGTATGAGCGACCAAGCGGAATCCAGAATGTCAACGGTGAACTCTACCCGTCATGGTGGAATAAGAGACAAAGTCAGTCTACAGAGAAAATTACCTTCGATAAAGTCTCTAAGAAAAAGGCAACAAACTGTACTCCGGATGGCGCAAAGGAAGAGATTGAAGTGACAAAGATTATCGATCCTTTGACTAAGAAAGAATCAATCACCGTTCCTTCAGGTTACGACGCAAACGCAGAAGATGACGTTCACAAGTGTGACGACACTAAACCGCAAATTGGAGCGATATCATACACCAACAGTGGTAAGAAATATACGATAAATGTCGACGTTACAGCAGGAACTTGGGGCTTATCGGCAATCGAAATTACCGTGGATGGAAAGAGTATTAAGAGTTCAGAAATTACTTCAAGCGGCAAGCAGACCGCCACAGTAGAGCTTGATACGACAGGAGCGCACACGGTTTCTGTAACCGTAAGAGACTCTGCATATTACACCGCCACTTCAACTGGCAGCATCCAAGTTAACTAAATAAACTATTGTTTATTCACCAAATTAATCAGCTCAGCCTCGTGTTGAGCTGATGTTTTTGAGCGGCCATTTGTGCGTTTTTTAGGAACGCTGGTCTTCTGCTTTACAGGTTTTTTCTGTTCAACCACAAGCTTCGCAAACATCATTTTTCCAGCGTCGGTTTGCAAGCTTCGGATGATCTCAATTTTCTTCGTTTGCCCAATGTAGCGCTTGGCGTTCTCAACAACCACCATCGTTCCATCTTTCAAATAGCCAACTGCTTGATGAGAATCTTGTCCCTTCTGCGACAGCTCCAAATCCAGCTCGTCACCAGGCAAATAGCTCATCCTCAAACTTTTCGCCAGCTCATTGATATTCAAAACCTTAACGCCGTCAACTTGCGCCACCTTATTCAAGTTGTAATCAAGCGTCAATACTGCCGCGTCCATCTCCTTCGCCAATTTCAACAAGCGAGAATCCACGCCTTCCGGCACGCGAATATTGTCATCGTAAAGCTCGAATGAAGACTTCAAAATATCCTTAAGCTCCTTCACGACATCCATACCAAATCGCGCCCTTTCACGCTTGTCATGATCTGCGCCATCGGCTAATAATTGCAATTCTGTCAATACGCTCCTTGGCACAATAATTTTGCCCAGCAGAAATCCGGTCTTCGCTAGCTCAGTCACTCGCCCGTCCATAAGCACTGACGTGTCGACCAAAATCGGCGCCGCGCCCACAGATGAATTTCGTCGCGGTTTTGCCAAGAAATAAACCTCAGCAGCCAAGCCAAGCAACATTATAATTATTATCAATCCGTAAAAATCTTTCATTTTTTCCCTTTCTATTGTAAATAGTCAATCAGCGCCTGTCGCATATCGCTGACGCCTTTTATAAATTTATCTTTATGAACTTTCGGCGCAATCGCATAAGTGAAGCCCAGCTTCTTCGCCTCTTTAATTCGAGCTTGCCAATTCGTCGCCGAGCGAACCTCGCCGCCCAAACCAATCTCGCCAAACACTACAGCGCCTTCGTCCAGACTTCGCCCAGCACTAGCACTAGCAATCGCCATCGCCACAGCCAAATCGGCCGCTGGATCATTCAGCTTTAATCCGCCAACCACATTGACATAAATATCTTTGTCCGCCAATTTTAACTTCGTTCGCTTCTCCAAAACCGCCACCAACAAATTCAATCGATTCAAATCAAAACCACTCGCCGTGCGCTTAGGATAGCCAAAATTCGTCGGATTAACTAGCGCCTGAATTTCCACCAAAAGCGGACGTGCGCCTTCCATGGTCGCCAACACAATTGACCCATCCAGATTCTGACGCTCCGCCAGAAGTTCCGCTGACGGATTCTTCACAATTCTTAGCCCCTGCTCGTCCATCTCAAAAATCGCCGCTTCGTTAGTCGATCCGTACCTATTTTTCTGTGCCCGAACAACTCGAAAACCGCCATATCGATCACCCTCAAAATTCAGTACAACGTCCACCAAATGCTCCAATATCTTCGGCCCAGCAATTGAACCCTCTTTGGTAACATGACCAACCAAAATCACCGCCGTGCCCGAAGCTTTGGCGGCACGAATAATTACATTTGACGAGTTGGTGATCTGACTAACCGACCCTGGAGCGGAAGAAATCTCGCTGAGAGAAATTGTCTGAACCGAATCGACAATTGCCAGATCATATCCGCCTTGCTGAATTGACGCCGCAATATCTTCCGCGCTATTACTGGACGCCAATTGCATTTTTTCCGAATCAGCCGCGCCCAAACGCTCCGCACGAAGCTTCACCTGAGAAACCGACTCCTCACCACTTACATACAACACCGATTTTGTCTTGGCAATATGTGCTGTAACTTGAGCCAGAAGCGTACTCTTTCCGATTCCAGGCTGACCCGCCACCAACACCACGCCGCCAACCAGAAAACCGCCACCCAAAACAGCGTCCAAATCGTCAATTCCCGTACTTAATCTTTCTAGCCCAGACTCAGAGACGGCTTCACGAATGCTAGACGTTTTCAAGGCTTTGCCGCGCCCGGCAGATTTATCGACAACAGACGACCCGCCAGAAGAAACGACCTGCTCGACTAGCGAATTCCATTCCCCGCAATTTTCACACCTGCCAGCCCACTTTGAAAAACTAGCCCCGCACTGCTGACAAACAAATTGACTTCTAGCTTTCGCCATTATTTCGCCCCCTCCAAACTATCCAAACTTTTATTCAATTCATCAATCTGCACACCTAATTCCCTGAGCCGCAAAACGTCAGAATTGTAAGAATTGATCTCAGAATTCAAATTGACACGCCTTTCATTCAATTCCGAGAGCTCCGCCTTCAAGGCTTGGCGTTGACTATAAAAATCACTCTGCGACAAGAATCCACCACTAATGCCCGCTCGCCGATTAAAGTCCGCCACGCGACCATTATAATCCGCCAAATCAGTTGAATACTGTGATAATTCTCTGTTCAATTTTTCCTTCCGGACCTTCAACGACCCACTCAACTTCTGCGCTTCATTTTCCCTGGACTCAAATTTTTCTTGATATTGCGCGTGCAATTTCACCACTTCGGATCTATCAGTAAAATACCGTCGATAATATTCTTCCAGCTCGTCGCCCAAATTGGCAAATTCCGTCCCTAAAATCGAGTGCAGCTCGTTAGCTCTTGTTCCGGGTTGCGCACGATCATAATATTCCATCCGCTCGGACAATTTCTTATTTTTCACATTATTATAAGCCTGCTCCAAAAGCTCGCTCAAATGAGACTTCTCCGACGCGCTCAACCTTTCCCAAGCAGCGTGCAACATCTCATGCGCCGCCGTCACTTCCTTTACGCCATCAAGTTCAGAATTGGTCACGTTATAAATATAAATATCCCTAGACGACGGATTATAACAACCCAAAATTGCGTTTCCCTTTTCCACGCGACGGCAATCTTCGTTAAATTCGTTCGCCGATTTGATTTGCGGATTAGAAACATAGAACATTTTTCTGCCAGTGTCTGACATTTTCACGCGGTCAGCAATAGCGACAATTTCCGCACTTGGTTTATATTGCCACAGCGTAATCTCATCAATAATTTGCTGACGATTCGCCATCGCAAAAACCGCAACAGAAAGTACAATTATCGGCGTGAGGACGCTGAATATTTTACGCACGATTGACATTAATCACCACCTTATTATTATCAATTTTAGCCTCCAGCGTGTCGCCAGTTTTTGCTTTATTGGACAATAAAACATCGCTCAATGGATCCGCCAGCTCCGACTGAATTGTTCGTCTTAAAACTCGCACGCCGCGTTGCTCATCAAATCCCCGATCAATCAACCAACGCTTCGCCGAAGAAGTAATATCAAGCGTCATTCCATGTTGAGCGACAGCTTCGATCAAGTCAGACGTGAGATTGTCAAAAATCTTTCGCACGACCGAGCGAGACAGCGGCTTAAATGTAATCACACTATCAAATCTGCCAATCAATTCTGGACGCAAAAACTCCTCAAGCTCACGCAGAGCGGCGCGTGAATTTTTCTCGTGACGATTTTCGCTAGCCGACTTTTTCTGACCAGACGCGCCAAATCCCAGCTCCGAATCCTGAATCATTTGCTCGGCGCCGACGTTGCTCGTCAATATGACAATCGTCTGCCGAAAACTCACCGTCCGTCCGTGAGAATCACTCAACTTGCCGTCCTCCAAAATCTGCAAAAGCAAATTCAGAACGTCAGGATGCGCCTTTTCAATCTCATCAAACAACACCACGCTATACGGTCGACGACGAACTTTATCCGTCAATTTCCCGCCATCCTCATAGCCAACATAACCAGCCGGCGCGCCAACAAGCCGACTAGCCGTGTGACGCTCAGAAAATTCGCTCATGTCAATTTTAATCAAGCTATCCTCACCGCCAAAAACTTCCCGCGCTAGAACTCGCGCCAATTCCGTCTTACCAACTCCAGTCGGACCCAGAAAAATAAACGACCCAAGCGGCCCACTCTGACGATTTAGCCCAGCTTTATTGCGGCGAATCGCGCGCGCCAGCTGTTCAATCGCTTCATTCTGACCAAGAACGCTTTGACTTAGTCGCTTCTCCAGACGAATCAAATCCTTCATCTGATTTAACGACAATCTATCAATCGGAATATTCGTCATCGCCGAAACCGCTCGACGCAAGTATTCATCAGTCAACACAGGTTTATCGCTGGCTTCATCTTTCAGCGCTTCGGCTTGCAATTCCAATTGCCTCATTTGCATCTTAAACTCTGCAGCCTTTTCGTAATCCTCAGCCTCGACCGCGGCGTCAATTTTCCCAGCTAATCGCTTAATTTGGCGAGCCAACTTGTCCTTACGCGACAATTTTATCGGCGAGCTAGACTTCAATAAACTCGCCGCCTCGTCAATCACGTCAATCGCCTTATCTGGCAAAAATCGCTCCGTCACGTAACGCTGACTCAAATCCACCGCCTCAGTCAACATTTCGTTAGGAATTTGAACTTGATGATGTTTGACTAATTTTCCTCTCAATCCTCGCATCATCTCCACCGCCTCTTCTGGTGACGGCTCGTTAACCGTTACCGACTGGAAACGCCGTGATAACGCAGCGTCTTTTTCGATATGCTTTCGATATTCATCAAACGTCGTCGCGCCAATTAATCGCACCTCGCCTCGCGACAACGCTGGCTTCAATACGTTCGCCGCGTCCATCGAGCCTTCGGCTGAACCAGCGCCAACCAACAGATGCAACTCGTCAATAAACAAAATAACTTCTTGATGTTTTTTGGCGACCGCCAGAACTTTTTGTAATCGCTCCTCAAATTGCCCGCGATATTTCGTCCCAGCAATCATCGCCGTCAAATCCAATTGAAAAAGTCGCTTACCCTTCAAAAATTCGGGAACTTTATTGTCGGCAATTCTTTGTGCCAAACCCTCAACGACCGCAGTTTTACCGACGCCAGGTTCGCCAATTAGCGCTGGATTATTCTTGCTACGCCGACCTAAAATCGTGATCATTCGCTGAATTTCCGATGATCGACCAATCACCGGATCCAAAAATCCTTCGCTGGCACGCCGCGTCAAATCGACACCGAATTTCTCCAAAACTCGCAAATCGCCAGAATTTTTACTTGCCGTACTACGCTCGCTCTGCAGAGATTCAAATTGCTGTTTATCGAACACATCTTCCAAACTTCCACGCAGATTGTCAATGTCAATATTCATATCTCGCAGCAATTTAGTCGCTCGCGCCTCGTGCTGCTGCAGCATTCCATAAACGATGTGTTCCGTGCCAATTTTTTCCTGCCCAAATTCGACCGCCAACTGCCAAGCAATTCTTATTAATTCAACAACTTCAGCGCTCAAACCCTTACTTACAATCGTAATCACCAGCGGCTTTGCGGTCAGATTCAACGCCATTTCCGCCCGGTCCAAAGTTACGCCGTTTTCAGCCAAAATCTTCGCACCTAGCGACGAATTTTGCGCCAACACACCAAGCAAAACATGCTCCGTGCCAACATATTCACTCCCCTCATTATGCGCCAGAAAACCAGCTCGCCCCAAACTGGCTCGAGCCGTTTCCGTCAGCCGAGGTTCTAATTCAGAAAAATCTTCTGACATATCGCCCTCCTTTCGTTTTCGGCGATTCGCAGAAGGCGGCTTATTCCGCCACCTCCTCAACTACGCTCATCAAGCTATCCTCAATATTCTTTCGAGGTTTTGGCTCTGCCTTAACAGGAGTCTTTGCTTCGATGTCTAATTCATAGCCAGTCAATCGACTTGCCAAGCGAACGTTCTGTCCGGCACGACCGATTGCTATTGACTGCTGATCTTCGCTAACATAAACCGTCGCACGCTTCTCGTCTTCATTGACAGTCACGCTCAAAACCTCTGCTGGGCTCATCGCATTAGCAATAAATCCAGCCGCATCTTCCTCGTATGGAATAATGTCAATTTTTTCCTGCTCGCCAATTTCATTCATCACAGCCTGAACGCGGGCGCCGTGACCACCAACAAATGTACCAACTGGATCAACGCCAGGTAACGCTGAAGAAACCGCCAATTTAGTTCGGCGACCAGCTTCGCGAGCGATTGCCTTGATCTCAACCGCACCAGTTTCCATCTCTGGGACTTCTTGATTGAACAAGAATCGCACAAACTCTTCGTTACCGCGGCTAAGAATCAATTGCGGACCGCGACCTTCGCGCTCAATATCTTTAATATAAACCTTAATTCGACGACCAACGCCGTAATATTCGCCAGGAATTTGCTCACTCTGAGGCATAATTCCGACAGCCTTGCCCAGCTCAATTCGCACAACGCGCGGCTCAACTCGCTGAACTGTACCGATAACAACCGTACCGATTTTATCCTCAAATTCCGCCAAAACAACTTCACGCTCAGCTTCACGCAGACGCTGCAAGATCACTTGCTTAGCAGTCTGAGCCGCAACTCGACCAAAAGTCGTCACATTATGAGTTTCCATCACAACTTCACCGCCAAGCTCAGCCGTAGGATCTATCTCCTTAGCTTCCTCTAGGTCGATTTGATTGGCATCATTCTCAACTTCTTCAACAACAGTTTTAACAACCGACACGACAGCCGTACCGTTATTGATGTTCAAGCTAGCGCGAACCAACTGATCTCGCGTACCATTATCACGACGCCAAGCCGCCGCAATCGCCTGTTCAATCACGCTCAAAACTGTTTCTTCTGGCAAGTTTTTTTCCTCAGCAATCGTACGAACTGCCAACGTCAACTGCTTAATGTTCAAGTCTTCCATTACATTCTCCTTCTTATTAATTATATCTTTTTCCGTCTCAAACTTCCATAAACGAAAAACTCCGACCTGCCGGCCGGATGAGTACTTTCTCATTGTATTAAAAATTTTTCATTTTGTCAATTTACTTCAGTACATTTTTCCAAAATTCCCGACATTGCGTTTTTTTCAGCTTCCGTTACCCACAAGCGATATTTGCGTTTCACAGCCACTTGTCGCGCAATATATTGACACCTAAAAGATTTATTACTCGGTAGCCAAGTTGCCGCGTCGCCGTCACCTTTGGCTTGATTTGCTGGACCGTCAACCGCCAACAGATTTAACGGATCGTTCGCTAACTTCTCTCGTTCTTCTGGAGAAATTTGTTGTGCACCCTTTTGCCAAGCATCGCTCAAAGCCACGACATGATCAATCTGGACCTTAGAACTGGTTTTTTCGCCGCGCTGAAATTGGATTGTTTGACCAGTGTACGGATCATTCAGCACACCCGACAAAACTCGACATTTTTCATCAATTTTCTCATCCGTCAAGTCTCGCGCCAGAATCACTTCCCGCACAGAGCAGCCGTTAATTTTACCCCAGCCGTTGCCGAATTGCTTTCTGGAATAACCAGTCTTTGGCGCACGTCCTTTGACTTCTATCTTTTCCAATTCCGATTTGGCGTTCGAATTACCAAATAATTCTCGTTGTGTTGAAGTTTGAATTGTCTGAGGTTCGGGTTGTGAAATTCGCGAAGCCCAAACCGCCACGCCAGCCACCAGAATTACCAGCGCAATCACCACTTGCCGACGTCGTATTTTATTCACCCTCATGGCTGTATTATAATTAAATTATGACTAAAGTTCCACGATTACTCGACACATTCACACCAAATCATTACAACCTAACTCTCGATTTAACACGCGCCGAGGAAAAAGAATTTTATGGCACAGTTATCATTTCTGGCGATTCCACCAGCGAATCAATTTCGCTACATTCCAAAGGCTTAACAATTCAATCAGCCACAATCGACAATCAGCCCACCGACGTTTCATTTGGTGAGTTTGACGAATTGAAATTATCCCAGACGAACCTTGAAAACGGAAATCACACAATTCACATCAATTTTTCTGGAAATATCACCGACGCAATGCACGGTTTATATCCTTGCTATTTTACTCACGACGGCGTTAAAAAACAACTTTTCGCTACTCAATTTGAATCGCACCACGCCCGCGAAGTTTTCCCTTGCGTTGATGAGCCAGCCGCCAAAGCCGAATATGATTTGACGCTAATAACACGCCCAGGGATAACAGTTTTGGGAAATATGCCCGTAAAAAGCGAAGAAGAAAATGGCGATTCTCTCACGACGACATTTGAGAAAACACCGCGGATGAGCAGTTATCTTCTGGCTTTCGTCATCGGTGAATTGCACAAAAAATCCGCCCGCACCAAATCTGGTGTCGAGGTCAACGTCTGGGCGACGCCAGCTCAGAATGAAAATACATTAGATTTTGCGTTAGATATCGCCACTCGTTCAATCGATTTTTATGACGAATATTTCGGCGTCAAATATCCATTGCCAAAATCCGACCACGTCGCTCTTCCCGACTTTTCCTCTGGCGCCATGGAAAACTGGGGATTAATTACTTACCGCGAAAGTTGTTTGCTTGCGGATCCAGAATTGACTCCAGAATCATCCAGGCGCTTCATCGCCACGGTTATCGCGCACGAACTTAGCCATCAATGGTTTGG
>CBDEJQ010000006.1:0-9493 GCA_965240135.1 uncultured Candidatus Saccharibacteria bacterium | reverse complement strand
TTTATTCTGAAAAATTGCTTAAATTTTAATAATCCAGTTTGATTTGGCAGCGGTCCATCGTGGATAATATTACGAATATAGTCGACGGAAACCTTACGATTTTTTTGGATATAAAAACGTTTTTTATAAGCTGCCGGTTTGTGGATAATTGACACTAAAGCGCCCTTGAATGCGGGCCAACCGTTGCCGTGGCGAATTGCGCTGGCAAAAATCAACCAATATGTCAGTAAAAATCGTATACCAATATACCAAAATAGTTTACCCGGAACATTTTTAACGAAGACTAACGGCAGGTTTTTGAAAGTATTATAGACAGCTAATCCGGGAACTTTTTTACTACTAGCGCCAACTTTATGATAAGCGATAGCCTTGGGTGTGAAGCGAACTTTCCAGCCGGCTAATTGTGCTCGGAAGCTTAAGTCGACGTCTTCATAATACATGAAGAAATCTTCATCAAACATATCTATATCATCAAAGATTTTTGCACGATAAATAGCTCCGCCGCCAGTTGCACCAAATACTTCTCCAGGCTTAGTTGGCGCGTTTTTTATCAATTCATCACGGTTTCTTGGTCCAGGAAGTCCCCATGTTGTGTAAAAATCTCCAGTTGTGTCAAGAGTTTTGCTGTTTCGTCTTTGTAAGATTCCAGTTGCAATTCCGCATTCTGGGTATTTTGATAATTGATAAATGAGAGATTCGCACCAGTTTTTATCAGCTATCGCGTCCGGATTAAGTACTCCAATATATTCAAAGTTGTTTTTTAGGGCGTAGATTAATCCTGTATTAATTCCTCCCGCGAATCCTAGATTGTCTGAGTTTTTGAGTAAAACGATCTTTTCTTTTTTATGCGACGATATATATTCTTCAAATACAGTAACAGAATTGTCGCTACTATTATTATCTACTATAACAATAGTAGGTTTTAAGGTTTGTTTTATTAATGAATCAACACACTCTATGGCGTCGTCGGATCCGTTCCAATTAAGAACTATAATTGCAAGTCTATTCATAATACATTAACTATTATATACTAGTATAGTGATGTGGAAGTCTTTAAATCTCTTAGAACGTCGAAATATTATATTATTAAGAGAACTTATTGTAACTGATTTTAAACTTAGATATCAGGGTTCGGTTTTAGGTTACGTATGGAGCGTATTAAAACCATTATTCTTGTTTGCTATTTTATATGTAGTTTTTGTTCACATACTACGTCTAGATAGAGGAATACCGCATTTTCCTGTGACTATGTTATTGGGTATTGTTTTATGGTCGTTTTTTACGGAGGCAACAAGCAATGGTCTGGGGTCTATAGTAAATAGAGGAGATTTAATCAGAAAGTTAAATTTTCCAAAATATATAATTGTAATTTCAGGGACGGTTTCATCATTAATTAATTTATTTATTAATCTTGGTGTGGTTTTAATATTTATTCTACTGAATGGCGTAAGTCTTTCCTGGACTGCATTATTAATAGTGCCGCTTATTATTGAATTATACATATTTTCATTAGGTATAGCTTTATTGCTGTCTGTATTTAATGTAAAGTATCGCGATACTAGTTATATATGGGAAATATTTTTACAAGCAGCTTTTTATGCAGCCCCAATTATTTATCCAATACAGATGGCCTTGGAGCGTAGCCGTGTAGCTGCAGAACTATTATTTATGAACCCAGTTACACAGATAATCCAAGATGCAAGGTATGCTTTAATAAATCAAGATGGGTCAATTATTAGATCTACCGATTTAATACATGACTGGCGTATTATTTTTCCATGGATAGTAATCATTGTTACGGTAATATTAGGAATTTATTGTTTTTCTAAGAGATCACGATATTTTGCGGAGGATATTTAATAATGGCAAAAAATAATGCGGTTGAAATTGTTAACGTAACCAAGACATTTAAAATTCCAATTGAAGCAGTAACAATGCTAAAACAGAAAGTAGTAGGATTTTTACTGAGAAAAAAAGGATATAGGGATTTTACGCCGTTAAAAGAAATATCTTTTAATATAAAGGAAGGTGATTTCTTTGGAATAGTTGGGAAAAATGGATCTGGTAAAAGTACCTTATTAAAATTAATAGCGGGTATTTATACACCCAATGAAGGTAGCATTCGCACGAAGGGAAAGCTTGTTCCGTTTATAGAACTTGGTGTTGGTTTTAATCCTGAGCTGTCTGGTAGAGATAACGTGTATCTAAATGGTGCTTTGTTGGGATTCAGTCGAAAAGAAGTTAACTCTATGTATGATGAAATTGTCGAATTTGCTGAGATGCGTGATTTCATGGAGGAAAAGTTGAAGAATTATTCGAGCGGTATGCAAGTACGTCTAGCGTTTTCGATTGCTATAAAAGCTAAAGGCGATATTTTAATGCTCGATGAAGTTTTGGCGGTTGGAGATGAAGCTTTTCAGAAAAAATGTTATGCATATTTTGATAAATTAAAACGCGAAAAAAAGACCGTAATACTTGTGACTCATGATATGGGCGCCGTGGAACGTTTTTGTAATAAGGCAGTATTACTTGAGGATGGTAAAATAAAGATGCAAGGTAAACCTCATATGGTTGCTGCTGCGTATAGTATTAGCAATGAGCTAGAGCATGCTAAGACCCATAAATTTGACCGTACGTCTGCGCCTTTTGATGTAAGCATATATAATAGCAAAGGTGTCGAAAGTAGTTCTTTTGAATATAATGAATCTATTACCATAAAGCTATCCTGGAAGCAAAAGGGCGTTAAAAACGTTGGAATTGCTATATTCAGAGAAAATGGAGAATATGTATTTGGTCCTAATACATATCAAGATAAGTATAGTATTAAGCATGAGAATAGAGCAGAATATACAGTCAAACTAAATCTTAACGAGGGTGACTATTTTATAAAAGTTGGATTAACTGGAGCAAGAGACATAGATACGATAGCTTTTATAGAAGAAGGTCCTCATTTTTCAGTTCAGCGAGATTACGATGGCGGCCGTTGGGGTGGTGTAACCAATCTAGATCATAAATGGAAGTAAATATGCTACAGAATCTTAAAAATAAGATAAAAGGCAAAAAGTCTATTTATACGTTCTTATTGACACTACTGTATCCATATAGGAAATATCTCGACTCAAGGCAGAGAAAAATATACGAAGCATGGAATCGTAAAAATGAAAATATTGTTAATAATGAGAAGATGCGAAATAACCCGCTCATATCTATTATCGTTCCTACGTATAATACGCCGATAGAATATTTAAGAGATATGATACAGTCAGTAGAGAATCAATCATATACGAATTGGGAACTGATTATCGTAGACGACGCATCTCCTAATAGTGATGTAAGGGATGAAATAAGTAATATATCGAAAGATAATATAAAAATAAAGAGTTTTTTTCTTAAAAAAAATCGACATATTGCTGGGGCAACAAATTATGGTATTGAGAAAGCCAAGGGTGAATATGTAGGACTGCTAGATCATGATGATATATTGCACAAAGACGCTTTGTTGTCTGTTGTAGAGAAAATAAACGAAGTATCAGACGTAAAATTCTTATATACAGATGAGATCAAGCTCGACGAAAACGGAAGACAGTATCAACCATTTTTTAAGCCTGATTGGAATAGTGATTTTTTACGTTCCATAAATTATATTACGCACTTTGCAGTAATACAAAGAGAGTTATTGATAAAATTAAAGTGCGAGGACGGTAATTATAATGGAACTCAGGATTGGGAATTATTTTTAAGAATAACGAGAAATTTGCAACCAAATCATATTGTGCATATTCCGAAAATATTATATTATTGGCGTGTTCATAAAAATTCTACAGCAATGGACTTGGACGCTAAGCCATATGTTGTTGAAGCTCAAAAGAAAGCTCTAGAAGATGACGTTAGGTTGCGCAAGGTGGAAGCTAGAGTAATTCGAGATCCAATGTATGGTGCACAGTGGTATTTACAGTATTATACACATAAAGGCGTTAGTCTAAGTAACGTACTATTTGATAGCACAAAAAATATTGGCGATGTTTTAGATAAAGAACTTTCTGACGTAGTAATATTTTCGGAAAAACCAATAAATTGCATAAATCTTAGAGATGCAATGGGCGATGCTTTAAGGAAAGATATTGGTGCTGTCATTCCAAAAATAATGGACGAAGAGCAGGTAATAAACAATCTCATACCTATTTTAGATAAGAGGATAGTAGAATGTATACATATGTTAAATAGACGATCGTTTACTAGGCATATTTATTTAACATCTAAATATAATCTTGGTGAAGCATACGCTCCTATTATATTTGTAGAGAGAAAAAAGCTTAATCTAATTGACAGATCAACAAGAATGGATAGTGAGTCTATAACAGCAGCGCTTTGTAGCAAAGAGATGAGAACGTTATATAATCCATATATAATAATAGGAGAAAAAAGATGATTCGAAGAATTAATAATCTTATAAAGAAGAGTACTCTTATAATTAAAGATGATGGTGCTTTGCGTTTTGCCAAACGCGCAGCAAAATATGCGTATTATAAGAAGTTTCCTGATAGAAAAAATAAAGAATACAAAGATATATTATTTATTAATGGTTGTACACTACCTCATCCAGAAAGATATCGTGTCGCTCATCAAATTGAGCAGTTAATATCTCAAGGATTAACAGCTGATAGCGTTTTTTATGACAGGTTATCATTAGATCAATTAAAATATTATCGTGGATTTGTATTTTTTAGGTGTCCAATAACTGATACGGTACGTAATTTTATTAAACAAGCTAATTATTTTAATAAAACGTGTTTTTTTGATATAGATGATTTGGTAATTGACCAGAAATATACTGACTCGATTGAGTATGTTCAAAAAATGAGCGATGAAGATAAACGTCTATATAATGATGGTGTCAATAGGATGCGTGAGACTCTAACTTTATGTAGTCATGCGATCACAACAACAACTCAATTACAAGAAGAGCTACAAAAATATATTAAGGGTCAAGTGTTAATAAATCGTAATGTGGCTTCTGATGAAATGATTAGTAGATCTAATGCGGCTATTAAGATAGTAAATAAAGATGAAGATAAGGTTATTATTGGGTATTTTAGTGGCAGTATTACTCATAATGAAGATTTTGATCTTGTAATACCGAGTCTCATAAAAATATTTGATAAATATCCACACGTATACCTCAAGATAGCTGGCATTCTTGATGTACCTGATATACTTGAGCCATATAAGGATAGAATTATTACATCAGGATTTGTTGATTGGCGCGAACTACCAATGGTCATGGCTGAATGTAGTATAGCTTTAGCTCCTCTTGTTGATACGATATTTAATCGAGCTAAGTCAGAGAATAAATGGATTGAGGCTGCGCTTGTAAAAGTTCCTATTATAGCTAGCGAAGTTGGTGCTTTTTCAGAAAAAGTCCAAGATGGCTCTACGGGAATATTGGTAAAAAATACTGACAAAGAATGGTTTAATGCTATGGATTTGCTTGTGTCAGACAAAAGCCTACGTGATTCTATTTCCAATAGGGCTTATAATGAGGTGACTCGTAATTGTTCTACGGTATATACTGGATATAATATAGCGTCATTTATCCGAGAACGGCTGGCTAGAAATATAGGTTTCGTTTTACCATCAACAGATATATCAGGAGGAGTAATTGTAGCCTTGAAGCATGCGGATGTATTACGCTCTCACGGATGGGATGTGACTTTGATTGATGCTGTCAGTAAACATAACTTGAAAATAGCCAAGAAGAGTTATAAATATAGGTATGAGCTACCAGGTTTTAATATTATTATTGCTCATAAGACAAAAATTAAAGCATTTTTTGATACACAAGTAGCTACTTTATGGTCGACCGTTGACGTAATCAAGAAACAAGCAAACGTTCGTAATCGACTGTATTTTGTACAGAATTTTGAAACAGATTTTTATGAGCCAGGAACTGGAGAGCCGCGATTTTTAGCAAATGCCTCTTATTGCGATCAATCTGGAGTACAATATATAACTATGTCTTTATGGTGTCAGCGGTGGCTAAAAGATATTTTTCATAAGGAATCCAGGTATGTTTCTAACGGTATCGATATAAGTTTATACCCATATCGTGAGCGCGATTTTACTGGAAAAATAAAAATATTAGTTGAGGGTGATAGCAAAAGCGAATACAAAAATACAGATGAGGCTTTTCGTATTATTGATAAACTTGATCCTGAAAAGTTTGAAATATCTTATTTATCATACCGTAAAGAACCAAAAGACTGGTATAGAGTCGATAGGTTTTATAATAGAATATCTCCAGAAAAAGTTGGAGAAGTATATGCTAGCTGCGACATCTTAATAAAAACAAGTATTCTTGAGAGTTTTTCATATCCACCTCTTGAAATGATGGCTACGGGTGGCGTATCTGTAGTGGTTCCAAATGGAGGAAATGTTGAATATCTAAAGGATGGATATAATTGTCTATTCTATAAACAGGGTGATATTGAAGAGGGGGTTGCTGCAGTTAAAAAGATAATAGATGATAAAGAATTGCGCGATAAGCTTATAAAAAATGGGCTTAAAACAGCTCGAGATTATCAATGGAGTAACCTCGAGCAGCAAATAATAGATATATATAGTTAAATATATATTATTTTTCGACAAGTTTTATTCTGATAGCTTCTATATGTGACCCAGGTTTATCTCCCGCTATCTCGCCATTCTTTTTCCATTCTTGCCATCCAATCCAGGATAAGTGAACTTGGTAATATACATCATATACACTAGAGTCATTTTCATCCAGAGATAATTTTATGCCGTTCAGAGGTTTGGTTTGACCTGTCGTTCCGCAGATTTGTTTGTCGGATGTCATTGGCGTTGTCGTAGACCAAGGATCATTCGATGATTTTGATGAGCAATATAATTTGATAGTACTTCCATCTGACTGGTAGATAGACTTAGATATACGTATCGCTTCTACTGAAAGTGATCTTCCTGTGGTGCCAGAGATTGAATTTTGACCAACATCTTTGGTCCAACCTACGTAGCTTACATGAGTAGCATAGTTAAGTTCGTAAATATCTGGAATTGGGGTGTTACCTGGGTTGTAAAATGCTCCGCCAGGTAAGACTAGAGAATTCTTCGGAGATACACGAATCTGTATAGCTTCTATATACCTAGATATGCCTGTAGACCCAGCTGGCATGCCATTTTTAGCCCAACCCATCCAACCTGCATGCTGTGAGTATGCTCTATACCAAATGTCATATTTTTTTGCCAATTCTCCGGTCAACATGAAGCGAATTGCTTCGATTGATTTAAATTGACCCGTTGTTCCTGATATCTCATTGGCGTTTTTCCATCCTTGCCACCCAATCCAAGAAACGTGAGAGGAATACTGTAAACTTCCGGCTACTCCAGTTTTATTTGTTACAGAAGCCTTAACTGCTTCAATTGGATGATTCTGACCCACTGTGCCGCTAATCATTTCATCAGTGACGGCTGGCTGCCATCCAACCATGCCTACATGAGAACTGATAGAGACAGATAGTGGTGCGGGATCTTCTTTCGAGCTAATATCTCTGAATGGTTGTCCTGATTCTTCTGGACCGTTTGAGCCTTTATTAACGAGTCTGATTTCTATAGCCTCTATATTATTTCCTTGGCCACCAGTTACACCAGCTGGCATGCCATTTTTAGCCCAACCCATCCAACCAACGTAGCTCACATGAACTCGGTAATAGATGTCATATTTAGAAGCTAACGATCCTGTTGGCTGTATTTTGATTGCCTGAATAGGGCGATTAAGTTCTGTCGTTCCTGACTGCATACCGCCATAAACAGTTGGTTGCCATCCACGCTCCTCGCTGTATGAAGAATATGCAACGTCGCCATCTATGCTGAAAGCTTGCATGGATTTACTTTGACCAGTAAAGCCGGTTATGCCTTTGTTGTGTACTAGTCCCGTCCATCCGTAATAGCTAATGTGCGATTTAAAACTAATTAACGGAGTGCTATATTGTGTTGATCCGAACCAGTCGCTCCATACTCTCCAAAAGTTTCGGTTGCCGTAAGAACTACACCCATCACCTAAGCCGTACATATTGTTTAATGCGGCTTGATTTGGTTGATACGGTGTATATGTATATAAAGCAGCGGTTGCTTTACTGGATATATATACATTACCAGCACCGCATCCTTTTTGGACTACATTCCATAATATAGAGTTGGTAGCAAAAGGTTTTTTGTAGGTCCACCACGGCTTTTCCATATTATCAATATACCAGCGCATAAGCTGAGCTCCGGATTCAACCTGCATAGAGAATCCTGCATAATTACGGTCACAGCTGGCGCTACCACCGGGGCCGCTATCTGGACAGTGAGACCCCATAGCATATGTATATTGACTTTGTAATGGCCAATTATCGGTTGTTAGCGGTCCGGCTGATTCAGTTGCAATTTTAACTAATATCACTTTTGGGCTTAAATTGTTGCGTTTTGCAGCATCATAAATTATTTGTGCAGCGCTGACGGCTCCTGAGGGAATTGAGCCGCTAAAATTATTAGCAGGGATATAATCTCCTGGAGTATATTTAGGAACTTCATAATAATCCTTGAGGCAAACGTAAGGCGGTCCAGCCCATCCGCGAGAGGCTGCATACTGAGCACGAGTAATATCTCCTCTTCCTCTTTCCGTAGCGCGACCGGTTCCATATGTATCGCAATTTGGGTTTATATTATTAAGAAACGTTTGTATGTCGGCGACAGTCATGTCATTAGAGTTGGTAAAAACAAAATCGTCAACAATATTTCCTGCACGCCAATCATTGGCGGTTACTGCTTCTGACCTATTGGTAAAAAATAGCAGGCCGCAAAGACTAATTATGGTGACAATAGCTATAGATGTAAAAAATTTATTCTTTGTCATTAAAATTCCTTCACTATAGTTTTAGTTATAGGTTTACCGTTTAATGGTGTTACTGATATAGATATATTCCATTGACCATTTCCTACGGATGATATAGGAACCGAAAATCCAGCACAAGTAGAATATTCTGGCTGATAGATAATAGGGGCTTCTTGAGTATTTTTCTTGCCGTTAGAAGTTATCGTTAGGGAACATTTACCTTGAGAATAGCCATGTTCCTTTAATTTTATGATGATAACTGCGTTGTCACCGTCTTTATTAGTTGAAAGTTCTATTGACGAGTTGTCTGTTGGAACTGGAGCGGGTTTACTTTTTTCTACAGAATTATCACTATCATCTTTTGGCGTATTTAAGAAGGTTTCTTTATTGTTTTGATTAGTATCCTTTTCAGATTTCTTTTCTTCAACAGTAGGTTCTTTGCCTATGTTAGGTGTAGTATTTTGTGGAAAGATTGAAATAATACCAAACTTATCAAGGGCAAAAATACTCAGGCAAATCACAGCGATGATTATTATGATCGTTGCTAATATTTGTTTTTTTGAGAGTCTTTTCTTTGTAATTTTCATATTTATGCTATTTTAACAC
>CBDEJQ010000005.1:0-2340 GCA_965240135.1 uncultured Candidatus Saccharibacteria bacterium | reverse complement strand
ACCTATTTCTATTAAGACTAATTAAAAATTAAGGAAAGTATAATGAAAGTATCAGTCACCCAAGAAAAACTTGCAAAAGCACTTAATCTAATCAAAGATATTGCATCAAGTCGCAATGAACTGCCGATATTGAATAATATTTTATTGCGTACTGATGGAGGAAGACTATTGATTGCTGGAACAAATTTGGAAATTGCTTCTACTCAATACATTGGTGCGAAAATTGAAGATCATGGATCTATTACAATCCCTGCCCGATTGGTGTCAGAATTCATTACAAACTTACCAAGCGGTCCAGTGGAACTTGAAACCAAAAACGAACATTTGCATATAACTTCAGGAAAATTCTCATCAGTTATCAACGGCGTGGTGGCTGATGAATATCCTGAGCTGCCTACAATTGACGAAAAGGCTGCCGTACAATATGAAATTGACGTTGAAGATCTTAAGAAAGCCATAGTCCAAACGAAGTTGGCTGTTAGCTCTGACGTTACGCGAGCGGTACTTACGGGAGTTTATTGGCATAATTATGAAGGATCGCTATACTTGGCTGCTACTGATGGCTACAGGCTGGCAGAGAAGCGTCTGATAAAGTCGGATAATGAAGTTTCAGCGATCATTCCTGCGTCTACATTGGCGGAAGTCAGTAAAAGTGTCGGCGATGAGAAGAAAATTACGGTTCTTTTTGACGATTCTCAAGTTTGTTTTAAGACGGGAGATATGGAAATCGTTAGTCGATTGATTGATGGTAAATTCCCTGATTATCGCCAATTAATTCCATCAACTGCTGAAACTGAGATTGTTATTAAGAAGTCTGATTTTAGTCGAGTTACGAAAATTGCGGCGTTATTTGCACGTGAATCTGGTGGTGGAATTACAATTACTGCATCAGAGGAAAATTCCCTGCTTTCTATTCATTCGATTGCTTCTGAGCTTGGTGAGAACACCTCAGAGGCAACAGCTAAGATATCAGCAGACGGTCAAGTAACACTTAACTCACGCTACCTAACGGAAGTTTTGAATATTATTGACGCAGATGAAATTGTATTCTCGTTCAATGGCAAATTGTCGCCGTGCGTAATTCGAGAGCAGATAAAAAATCCTGATTATACGCACATTATTATGCCGCTTAAGAGCTAGTAGAAAACGGAGATAATCTGGAGGCTGTTTCTGACAAAATGTCTTCTGGTATATCTTTGGTGTTGTATATAGTATTGATTATTTGCGGCTTAGTTTTAATCACCCATTTGTTATTTTCTTTCTTCAGAATAACAGTGTAGATATCACCGGAATTTCTATCTATGACACCTCTCTGATAACTAGCTGCATACCAGTCGGCGTTATTTCCTAGAATAATTTCTTTTTGAAGTATAAAAGACGATTTTAACTCTGGATATTTGGCAAATAATACCTCTGAAATATCACTTCTATATTCGTTTATTTTACTAGACATGAATTTTTGGCTATATTCAGTTTTTATAGATATATTTTCATCCGATCCTTTTACGGTAAATTCCGTGGAATTCTCATTAATAGAGCCGGACTTAGATGACGTCTTTATTGTATATTTGCCGTCTGATAACTGTATTTTAGAATTACCATTTATCGACGTAATTTCGGAAGTGCTTTTGTCTGTGTTGCGATATATTTTCGCTGATAGGTTTTCCTTGTCGAAAGTTATAGATATAGTATGTGTTGGCTGGATGAACATAATCGCTAGCAATATTAACGTTAATATTGCTAATGTAATGCCGCCGATGATAATATTCCTTCGATTCATAATTACTCCGTAAATGTATTAGCGTAGTTTCTAAATGTAATATTTAGTTTTGATGGATTAAATCCCTGCTCTTTAATCTTATTGATAGCGGCATTTCTATATCCTTCTATAGTATCGATTTCTACGATAACTCCATTCTTACGGTTAGGGTCTGCCTTATATCCAATTGAATAGATTAAGTTTTTTATTGGTAATTTTTTAATTATAGGATTGGCGTCTTCTAGCTTTTTTTGTTCATTAGCAAGTCTGTCTGTTGTAGCTCTGTCTATTTCTGACGTTTTAGACGAAGACTGTAATTCTTTAATAGCTTTCTCTGTCGTGGGCATGAGCGTAAAAATTATCCTTAACGGATTGCCCTTCTTTACTTCAACATTAATATTCTCATCTTTAAAACCGCTTCTTGATGCTTTAAAATCGTATGTTCCTGGTTTTAAATATACGACTTGCGAGCCGATAAATTTTTGATTGCCGGTAGTGATTTCAGCTTTGTCGGGCGAGGTTAATAAGTAAATTGGAGTGGTGTTATATCTATTTATATAAGTTACAATACCGTATACTAA
>CBDEJQ010000004.1:0-9862 GCA_965240135.1 uncultured Candidatus Saccharibacteria bacterium | reverse complement strand
GTTAATATCAGACCATATTTTTATGAAGGACGCTAGCAAGATTCGAAACATTGCCATTATTGCCCACGTCGACCACGGCAAAACGACCATGGTTGACGGGCTATTAAAACAGTCGCGAACATTCCGCGACAACCAAGCCGAGATGAGCCAAGAATTGATTATGGATTCCGGCGATCAAGAGCACGAGCGCGGCATCACCATCACCGCCAAACAAACGTCAATTTTTTACGGCGACTATAAAATAAACATCATCGATACGCCAGGACACGCCGATTTCTCTGGTGAAGTTGAGCGAACCCTGAATATGGCGGACGGCGTTCTGCTGATCGTGGACGCACAGGAAGGTCCGATGCCTCAGACTAAATTCGTATTAGCGAAGGCGCTTGAGCTGGGATTGAAGCCTGTTGTGATTATCAATAAAATTGACAAGCCGGCCAGACGAATTGCCGAAGTTGAAGACGAGTTGAGCGATCTGTTTTTGGAGCTAGCGACCGACGATTCTCAATTGCAATATCCAATTTATTACGCAATCGGACGCGACGGAAAATCATGGAAAGAAATTCCTGCAAACACCGACGAAGATGCGGATTTGACGCCAATTTTTGACGCGATTATTAACGATATTCCAGCGCCAGACGTGACGGAAGATGGCGCGTTTCAATTGCTTGTTACCAGCCTGCAATATGACACATTCCAGGGGAAATACGCGATTGGGCGAATTGCTCGCGGATCTGTTAAGCGTGGCTTACAAGTCAGTTTGATGAAAAATGGCGAAGTCGCGGGTTCTGCACGAATTGAGAAAGTTTTTGGCTATCGCGGCTTGAATCGCGAAGAACTTGACGAAGCTTTTGCAGGCGACATTGTGGCGCTGGTTGGCGTGGCTGATGCGCATATTGGCGATACAATTGCCGACAAAGAACAGCCTGAGGCGCTGCCGACAATCGACATTGAAGCGCCAACTCTGAGTATGTATCTCGGCCCAAACACCAGTCCAATGAAAGGGCGCGAAGGCGAATTTACGACATCTAGGCAAATTGGCGACCGATTGAAGCGAGAGCTTGAGACCAATGTCGCGTTACGAGTCGAGGAAAACGGAATTGGCTTTACGATTTCTGGACGCGGCGAATTGCACTTGAGTGTTTTGATTGAAACCATGCGACGTGAAGGCTTTGAGTTTGAGGTTGGACGACCGCAAGTCGTTACAATTACCGAGGACGGCGTCGAAAAAGAACCGATTGAAGAACTGCAAATTGAAGTCGGAAGCGAATTTATCGGCGCTATCAGTCAAGAACTTGGTGCGCGACACGCTGAAATGAAATCTCAGGAAACGACCACCGCTGGTGCTGCTCGCCTGACTTACATTTTACCGACGAGGGCGCTGATTGGTCTGCGCAATATTTTATTGACCGCCACCAGAGGTACGGTGATTATGAATTCCCTGCCTCACGGATATCAACCGCTTGGCGGAAAACTGCCAAAAACCCGCAATGGAGTTTTGATTGCATTTGAAGCTGGCACGACAACACCTTATGCTTTGCAAGCAGCCGAAGCCCGTGGCGAATTATTGGTCGGACCAGGAACGGAAGTTTATGCCGGAATGATTGTCGGGATTTACAATCGCCAAGAAGACATCGAAATCAACGTTTGTAAAGCCAAGCATTTGACTAACATGCGCTCCAAATCATCGGATGGAACTGTGCAATTGACACCATTTACGCAGTTTAGCCTGGAGCAGTGTATCGATTTTATTGAAGATGATGAGCTCTTGGAAGTCACGCCAAAGTCATTACGACTTCGCAAGCGATATCTGGATGCAAACGAGCGAAAACGCGCCGCGAAACAATAGCTATGTAAACCATAAAAATAACCGCCCCGTAAAGAGGCGGTTTATTTTTATATGCAGACAGGAATTAATTGACAAGAGTTTCTTTGACTCGGCGAGAAGCAAAGAAGTACAAGATTACCAATCCTTCTACTATTAGCATTGTAACGATTCCGGTAATAAATGCCGGAACCTCTACTCCCGATCTTCCAGATGCATATATAACTACCGCATTCGCAACATTACCCAATCCAGCTGTGGCGATCGTAGCAACGGCTAGCCACTTGCCAAGACGCTTCTGCATCGTTATGAACACAACTGCACAAATAGCTAAGACTACTAGTACAGGTGAAAATATCAAAGAAATGACGTTTTCTGGCTGGCTAAGATTCATTATTGCCTGGAAAAATACTGCTGTATTGACAAGGCTACCGATAACGAAACAAACCACAAAGAACATTAACCAACCCTTAACGCCCTTCAGAGATTCCGCCATCACGACATATTGCACTGGCGCTGCTTGAGGCTGTGCAAAATATTGCTGACTGACCGGTTGCTGTTCATACGGCGTATTCTGCGGTTGCGGTGCGGGACCGTATTGTGCGTTTGGATCAGGCTGTGGCGCATATTGCGGCTGCTGAGGTTCTTGTTTTGGCATATTAACTTCTCCTTTTAAGAATATTGATATGCCAATTATACCACATCCTTAATTTCCTCTGGCAAAAATCCTTTGTCGTGTTTAAATCCAGCTTGCCACTTATAGCCCTTGTTATAGCCCAAATCTTTCATCAATTTTGTCGGAGCGTTCCTGAGATGCAACGGCACGGGAGAATTCGGATATTTACGCGCCAATTCGAAAGCGCCGTGCATTAAATCGGTAATTTCACGCGACTTCTGACTACGAGCCAACGCAATAGCGCAATGGAATAAATTGTACTTAGCCTCTGGAAGACCGACGCGCTCGACAGCCTCAAACGTCGCAATTGCCAAGCTTAGCGCACCATTACCCGCTAGCCCGATATCTTCTGATGCAAAAACCACCATTCGCCGAGCAATAAACTTCGGATCCTCGCCCGCGTCAATCATCCGCGCCAAATAATACGTCGCGGCTGTCGCGTCACTGCCTCTTAGCGACTTGATAAAAGCGGAAATCACGTCGTAATGCGAATCGCCTTTTTTATCATAGCCCGGAAGCCGCTTCTGAGCCGCCGCCTTGACCACTTCCGGCGTTACTTTTTCGTTAAAACTCAGCGCCAATTCCAAATTGCCCAGCGCCACCCTTGCGTCGCCATCTGATAATTCCGCCAAATAATCCAGAGCTTTGGGCGAAACTTGCTTGGACTTTTTCAGGACTTTCAGCGCTCTTTTTAATACCAATATAATTTCGTCTTTTGTCAATCGCTGGAGAACCAAAACCCGTGAACGCGACAGCAGTGGCGTGATGACTTCAAAACTCGGGTTCTCGGTCGTCGCACCGATTAGCGTAATTAGCCCGCTCTCAACGTGCGGCAAAAACGCGTCTTGCTGCGCCTTATTGAAGCGATGAATTTCGTCAACGAATAGAATTGTCCTGAGTCCCAAGTTCCAATTTTGGCGGGCGTGTTCAATTACCCGTTCAACGTCCTTTTTCCCGCTCGTAACTGCTGACAGCTCAATGAACTCCGCCTTCACTTCACGCGCAATAATTCGCGCCAACGTTGTTTTTCCAGTTCCCGGCGGACCCCACAATATCAAACTAACCGGCTCGCCATTCTTAACGATTCGCCTCAATAACTCGCCCTCACCGAGCAAATGACTCTGCCCTATCACCTCGTCCAGCGTCTGCGGTCTCATCCGTTCAGCCAGTGGCTGTCTGTTATCACTCATATTCCCATTATATCGCGAAATCCATAAAGCCAAAAAGTCGTCCGCCGTTTACACTTTCCTCACACAAAATGCTACAATAGATCTATATAAATAGGAGGAAAAATGGGAGCATTTGTAGTAATCATCTTAGTATCTATCGGGCTTTATGTGCTAAGCGGCATTAAAATTGTCAATCAATATCAGCGCGGCGTGGTTTTAACGCTCGGTAAATTTACTGGCGTTCGCGAACCAGGATTAAGAGTCGTCATTCCAGGATTACAGACAATGATGTTGGTCGATATTCGATCAACTCCAATTGACGTCCCAAAACAAGAAGTCATCACCAAAGACAACGTCACGGTTGGCGTTGATGCGGTGGTTTATTTCCGAGTTATCAACGCGCCAAAAGCCGTGCTGGAAACCACGAACTATATTTACGCGACTAGCCAATTTGCCCAAGCAGCACTGCGCGACGTCACCGGAAATGTTGATATGGACGATTTGCTCGCCAAGCGCGAAGAGATTTCCCAGCAGATCAAGGAAATTGTTGATGCCGAAACTGACAAATGGGGTATCGATGTCGAGAACGTTAAGATTCAGAACATCGAACTTCCTAGCGACATGAAGCGTGCCATGGCCAAACAAGCCGAGGCAGAGCGCGAGCGCCGCGCCAACATCATCAACGCTGACGGTGAAAAGGCTGCAGCCGAGACATTAGCTCAGGCTGCAGAAATCCTAGCAAAAACTCAAGGCGCTATCAATCTGCGAACATTGAACACCCTAGAACGAATCTCTACAGAGCCAAGCCAAAAGACGATGATGTTATTCCCTATCGAACTCATCGACGCAATTCGTGGTGGTAAAAAAGAATAAATCCAAACATTTTTTAACTCTGCTCAGTCATGCATTATCGCAAGACTATTATTAAAATGTAGCTATCTTTATTAAATTTTTAATTAATCTAAATTATTTACAAAGTTTCTATAAATTATTATCTCTGCACGTTTCCTAAGTGATAAGCATAAACATATTATAAAATATATTTGACAAAGACAAAAAAGAAGCGTATACTACATAAATATTTATAAAGTATACGGCCCACTTAGTGTGCCTTTATGTGTGAGGAGATAATAACATGACAGGACAAAATCTAGCAGCTACTGGATTGGGAGGTTCTACTGCAGCTGGACTAGTACTAGCAAATACAGGTATGAGCATCTATGGAGTAATCTTACTCGGAGTTGCGTTAATTTGCTGTGCAGCTATTCTATTAAGTCTCTTGATGGACAAAATCAAAAATGCTAGAAACACTCAATAGTATAATTACTAGCGGCCTGTTTCTTGTCAGTATTTATAGCATAATTAGATTGACTCTATATACTGTTATTAGCAACCATTCCGCTTATCAACAAACAGAACGCCGTTATATTCGTTATCCAAAATTAACGGTAGTGATACCAGCTCACAATGAGGAGATTGGCATAGAACGAACTTTACGTTCTGTATTGGCGGCGGAATATCCTCGCGATCGTCTTCAGGTAGTCGTAGCTAATGATGGTTCAACAGACCGCACAAGTGAAATTGTCCAACAGTTCATAAATAAATATCATGGCTCAGCAAAGATAGAAATGCGATCAGGGCCAAATCGCGGTAAGGCAGAAGCATTAAACCAAGCAATCAAGGAGCGTGCAACAGGTGAACTTATCATGGTGCTTGACGCCGATTCAACCATAGATAATAAATGCCTGAAAAACTCAGCCCGCCACTTCCTTGATAAATCAATTGCCGCAACAGCATCAAACGTACGAGTAGTCGGAAACGGCACTATTATTGGCTTGGCACAAAAATATGAGTATCTAATTTCCCATCACATGAAACGAACACATACATTTCTAGGAATGGAATATATAATTGGTGGAGTTGGGTCAACTTTTCGTCGCGAGATTCTTGACAAGGTGAATTACTACGATTCCGACACAACGACTGAAGATATCGACCTCACACTCAAAATTATTACAATGGGGGGGGAGACAAGCAACCGCGTAGTTTTTGCTGCTGATTCAATCGCGTACACTGAGCCAGTTCAGACCTATAAATCTCTTGTAAAACAGCGATTCCGATGGCGCTACGGACGTATGCAAACTTTTTGGAAAAATCGCAAGATGTTTTTCAGTACCGACAAGCGATATTCAAAACTATTAACCTGGTATCTAATGCCAACAACGCTACTATATGAAGCACTTATCATTATAGAACCCTTAATTGTTTTATGGATGGCTTGGTATAGTGTAACTACAGGCAACTACCTACCAATCATTTCAATTATGACAACTTACATCATTTTGGCTCTAGTTAGTATTTGGACCGGAAATGATAAGACTATTGCTAATAATGAACGATGGAAACTAACCTTATACTCACCCGCTGTATTTTTGTTGGTTTACATAATGGTTACAATTGAATATATAACAGCTTTTCAATCAATTGTCCGCTGGAAGAATATTCCTAATAGCCTATCAAATCGTCATACAACTTGGACATCACCAGAGCGAGCTGCACGGTAATTTTGGTGCGGATGGGGAGAGTCGAACTCCCATCTCAACCTTGGGAAGGTCACATAATAGCCGCTATACGACACCCGCGCTCGATAAAATTATAACACCCTTGCCAGATAGCGACAACTTTAGTACAATTAAGTAGCAAGTTTGTGGCTCTTTAGCTCAGTTGGTAGAGCAGAGGCCTGAAGAGCCTTGTGTCCCCAGTTCAAGTCTGGGAGGAGCCACCAAATATTGCATTTCATTCACGACTTTGCTACAATAAATCGTGAACAACATGCGGGTATAGCTCAGTTGTTAGAGCGCTTCCTTGCCATGGAAGAGGCCAGGAGTTAGAGTCTCCTTACCCGCACCAATTAGATATTTAGCCATCCAAACGGGTGGTTTTTTCGTATTTATAACATTATTTATCGCCAACCTCTAGCACATAGGCAAACTACCGACAACCGTTTTGAAATTTTCTAAACTACGTCATTCAACGCGGTCAACTCCTAGATAGCTAATTACATTTGACATAATACCCCCTGGGGGTATATGATTATTTTATGGATACAGCAGACATCAAACGACGAGCCCTACATCGCACAAAGATCATATTAGGACAAATGCGCGGGCTCGAGAAACAAATTACCGACGACGCGTATTGCATGGATGTTTTAACCCAAAGTCTAGCAATACAAAAGTCATTAGCGTCGCTTAATAAACTTATTCTGGAGCGACATCTCCGCACACACATTGCCAATAAAATGACGTCCGGCGACAAAGCTCAACAAAGTAAAGCGATAGAAGAATTACTCAATCTATATGAATTAAATAATATAAGGACAAAATAATGAATCACGAATCTCATAATCATTGCAATACAAAAAATTCAATCAAACGTATGGCGCTAGCAGCAAGTTTACACTGCCTGGCGGGATGTATGATCGGCGAGATGATCGGCGTGACCATCGGCACGCACGCTGGATTTGCGCCACATACTACGGTCATTTTAGCATCAGTCTTAGCTTTCATTTCCGGCTACACCGCGTCAATCATACCATTAGTACGCGCCAAATTATCGCTCATAAAATCCTTAAAGTTAGTTTTCGCCGCCGATACATTATCTATACTGTCAATGACTATCGTAGACAACATAATCATGCTAATCATTCCGGGCGCCATGGATAAGAACTTAGCTCATCCGATTTATTGGGTTAGCCGGCTAATTTGTATGTTCGCCGCGTTTGCCGTATCATATCCTGTCAATCTATATTTGTTACGTCGAGGCAAAGGCCACGCGTTGACTCATCATTATCATCACATGTAATTTATTTGTTTTGATTTTCCCTATCATCTCGCCTATACTTAAATCATGAAAACTTGGCAAGATGTCGCCTCTCTTTATCAAATTTATCCGCGCAGTTTTCTGGATACGAATGGCGATGGAATTGGCGATTTGAATGGCATTACCGAGAAGCTGAATTATTTATCATGGCTGGGAGTCGATTCGATTTGGATTTCCCCGTTCTTCGTATCACCACTGACTGACTTTGGCTATGATATCGCAAATTATCGAGCAATTGATCCGACTTTCGGTCAAATGGAAGATTTCCAAGCGCTACTTAAAAAGGCTCACGATCTCGACATTAAAGTTATGATCGACCTCGTTCCCTGCCACACTTCAGACCAACATCCGTGGTTTCAAGAATCCAGATCTTCACGCGACAACCCCAAGCGAGATTACTATGTTTGGCGCGACGGAAAAAATAATAGCGAGCCTAACAATTGGCGAAGTTTATCTGGCGGCAGTTCGTGGGAATTTGACGAGCGCACTGGACAATTTTACCTGCATTCGTTCCTGAAAACGCAGCCAGATCTGAATTGGGACAATCCCGCAATGCGTGCTGAAATGAAAAACATAGTGCGATTTTGGTTTAATGTGGGCGTTGATGGAATGCGCGTCGATGCAATTTGGGGAATCTCCAAAGACCCTGATCTTAAAGACGATTCTCCAAATCCTGATTTTTATGGCAATCCAAACGATTACGGAGCATTTATTCACGACCACTGTAAAATGGGACCGCATTTTCAGGAATATTTGCAAGAATTAGCGTCAGTCTGCGATGAATATGACGACAAGCAAATGGTGTTTGAATTTTATCCCGACGATAAGCTGGGCGATATTTATCATCAATACAGCCAAATCCTGACAGTTCACCCAAAAGCCTCGGCGTTTTTTATGGAATATCGCGACAACGAATGGCACGCTAAAAATATTGAGAAAAAAATCGATAATTACCTACAATCAGCAAGCTCAACCACGCCATTTTTCTGCATTGGTAATCATGACCAGCCGCGAGTCGCCTCCAGATTGGGCGAAGAACGTGCCCGCGCCCTCAGCTTCTTAAATCTCCTCACTCCAGGAATTAGCGTGGTGTATTACGGCGACGAAATTGGCATGACGAACGGAGAATTGACCACTGATGACATTCGAGATAATTTTAGTCCTGCCAATTCTGTTATTGATAGCCGAGACTTGGAACGCACGCCAATGCAATGGAATGATTCGCAATTTGCGGGCTTTTCAAGCGTAAAACCTTGGCTTCCTGTTAATGAAAATCACACGAAAATTAACGTTGATAGCGAAAAAATCGTAAACGATTCTCTGCTTAATATGCACCGAAAATTATTAAAATTGCGCCAAACCTTCCCAATTCTTAAAAATGGCAATTTGAGCATCGTGCAAAACACTGGCAACGGATTTATTCTCGGATTAAAAAGAGAACTGGCTAGTCAACGCGCTTACATTTTCATCAATTTCGCGGACACAGAACAAAGCTTCTCCATTCCAGAAAACGCCAAGATCATTGTTTCAACTCACTCTGTCGATTTAATTACCGCAGAAAATCTCCAAATGACGATTCCAGGATATTGCGGAATTTTACTTATTGTCCAGTAATAAAAACGCTCAACTAGAACAATGTTCCCGCTTCTAGATCGCATTCTCCCATGGGATAAACGCCCGCACATCGAGCCGCCAGATCTGCCATTTTCTTTTTAGTTTTCTCATTGTAGACAGCCTCGGTGAGATCTTCCAAGTCTAGATAGTAATCAGGAACACCTGGATCACTGTTTTGGCTAGATTCTGTCGTATCGTTCTCTAACTTCTCGTCACCGACCTTGCTAGCTTCCCCACAAAAGCCGAAGTTCCTCGTATCATTATTCAATGCTGCCAGCTGCGCATCTGTATTTGTCCCGTTCGGACCACAATCAATACACGGCATTTCTCTACACTCCTCCTCTTTTTACTTTGTCTATAAACCATTATACGACACCACCAGATGTAGCGGTAGAGTTAACTTCACAACACCATCAAACAACGACGTTTTTCGTCTCGTCCAGCTAATTCACCTTTAATTATAAGCAGTCAGAATCAAATCTCCGTCGACATACTCACCTAAAAATACATCTCCGTAGGATTCTAAGCCTCGTTTTTTAAGCTTGCCAAGCAACCACTTTTCGTCTTTTCCGATTACTTCCAAAATATCAGCTTGCAATTGACCGTCCGTTATTAACGGGAATTTCGGATTTTCCTCGCCTTTGTGCGAAATAATAAGCTCGCCGTCTTGCTCAACAACAGCTCTTTTCACGTCTTTCG
>CBDEJQ010000003.1:0-20843 GCA_965240135.1 uncultured Candidatus Saccharibacteria bacterium | reverse complement strand
CGGTAAAGCCCGGCGTATTCGGAAACGGTGTTAAAAATGCTAGGAATTTCTCATCTTCCCAAATCTTCCAAGATTTCATTTTTCCAGATACGATGTCGTCAAAAATTGTGTGATTCATAATTACTCCTTTTGAAGTAATTATAGCATTTTATGAAGTTTTCAGGTCGGACAATTTAAGTTCCATTCTACGACAAACCAGAACTAGCCACATCGTCGCAAAAATCCCCAATAAAACTTCTACTATCACAAACCAAAACTTGCCCATCGCGTAACCTTGCGCCGCTATAATTGCCGCAAAAATCGGAAAACTGAAAGATGAGATTCGCTCACGATGAGTTAAATAGCTCAAACTCGATGGCAAAATAAACATCAAAAGCACCATCAATATCACGATGCCGCGCGAGAAAACAAAATGCGCCGCGTGCATTGTATCGTTCGGACAAAGCGCCACTCCTATCATACAAATTGCAAACAGTGAAAGTATCCAGCCAGATATTCGAGCAGAGCGAATTTGACCAAGTTTAAGATAACCACGATTCATAAAAACCCCAATCGTCGCCATAATCAAACCAGATAAAAATACTCCCGAATTGAACGAAAATGCAGACAAACGATTCGAGGTGGTTTCGCCCAATCTACTCAAGCTCCAGTTCGTCCACCGAGTATCATCAGAAAGCAGCATCGCCACAACCAAGCCCACAGCCAAAACGACACCATTAAGAATACAGAGTGCCTGAAGGCGATTCTTACACAAAAAATCCTTAATCTGTCGAAGTTTCATATTGCTTAAAATTGTTCCAAAAAGTCCAATTTGCCACTTTCAAAATGACGGACATCTTCGATTCCATACTTCATCATAACCAAGCGGTCGATTCCGCAACCAAAAGCAAATCCCGTATATTCATTCGGGTCAATTTGCGCCGCTCGAAGAACGTTCGGATGAATCATTCCGCAGCCCAATAGCTCAATCCAACCTTCACCAGAGCAAACTTTACATTCAGGATTTTTTCCTTCACAAAACGGACAGCTTAACGCAAACTCGAAGCTCGGCTCGGTGAACGGAAAGTAAAATGGATTAACGCGAACGTCAAGTTTCTTGCCATAATATTCCTGCAAAAATTCTTGCAATGTAGCAATCAAATTGCCGACATTAACCCGACGCGCAACGTACACGCCTTCGACTTGATAAAACGTATGCTCGTGGCGCGCATCCAAATCTTCGTTGCGAAAAACACGATCAGGAACGATAGCGGCAATAGCCTCGCCTTTTTCCAAATTGTCGTGATATTTCATCAACACGCGATTTTGCATAGTCGACGTATGCGCCGGAGCAATCAAACGATCGCCATTAGAATCAGTCTCTTCGGTCATAAACGTGTCGTAATCGTCGCGCGCTGGATGACCTTTTGGAAAATTCAGGCTCTCGAACATATGGAATTGATCGTCAATCTCCCTGGACTCTTCCGTGACAAAACCCATGCGATTAAAGATCTCAGAAATGCGCTCAATTTCAGCGCTCAGCGGATGAATCGTGCCTTGTTCGCTCGGCAAAAGTTCAGGCTTGGGCGAATTCACATCCATCGGCGCCGTAACGTCAATCGGCTTCAAGTCAACTTTTTCCAGCTCTTCCAGTCGCGCAGCAATAGCCTGCTCAATCGCCTGCTTCAACTCGTTAATCTGCTTGCCGAACGGACCACGCTCAACTGGCGGCAATGACTTGATTTGATCATACAATTCCCTAAGTCGTCGATCGCGCAAAAACTCACGCGGAGATTTGGATTGCGAAACCGCCAAAACTATTTCTCTTCTCAATTCGTCTAAATCAACCATTTTATCGTCCTTGCATTAAAAACATTACAATCACCGCACCAGCCATAATAGCAATTAAAATCCACGCCCACGCCAAAGTCGTCGTCTGTTTCGTGCCTTCCAAATATCTTATGTCGTCGACGCCGTCCATAGTTGCCTTTTCTTGCAAACTCGAAGCTTTCGCCTTCTCTCTTAATTCCGCCGCAATTCGCTCTTGCAATTCACTGCGCTGATCCTGTTGATTTACAAATAATCCCATAACTACAGTATAGCAAATTATGTTATAATAGTCGTGATATTACTTTAAGGAGGGAATATGGCTACGAAGAAAACTTCAAAGAAAGCCCCAGTTAAGGCCGCAGAAAAGAAAACTGCTGCCGCTAAGACTGAAACCAAAACGACCGTCAAACGCGTCGTTGCTGAATCTACCGCTAAAAGCAAGCGTGTCAAACTAGATTCTAAATTACCAAACAACTTAATTAACATTGTCATTGCGGAAGTTATCGGCACGTTCATTTTGACGCTTGCCGCATTATTCGCATCAGATATTTTGTCATCAATGTACGTCGGTTTTGCGTTGATGTTCATCGTTGCAATTATCGGCAACATTTCTGGCGCACACGTAAACCCAGCTGTCACATTTGGTCTATGGACTATGCGCAAGCTAAAAACCGTACTTGTTCCATTTTACTGGGGTGCACAATTCCTCGGTGCAATGGCAGCTATCGTGCTTGTTGGCTCATTAACAAACGGCGGATTTGCCCTAAGCTTTGACCAATTCACCGCGTTCTCTTGGAGTATCTTCGCGATGGAATTAGTCGGTACCGCTGTATTTGTATTTGGCGTCGCCGCAGTTTTGCAACGCAAAGAAATCAAAGCAGCTGGTCAAGCTTTTGGAATTGGCTTAGCATTGATGATTGGTCTTGTCGTATCTGGCTCAATCTCTTCATACATTAAAAGTACTGCTATTGCAAAAATCCAAAAAGAGCAAAGTGCTGCTCAAACTGAGAAAAACGGCCGCACTTACCCACGCGAAATCTACATCTCAGGAGCAACTTTGAACCCAGCAGTTTCTTTGGCTGTTACAGAGAAAACCGACTCTCAACTACGTAGCAACGGAGTATTGCCAGCTGAAGGCGAAAAAAGCTATTCACGCTTTAGCCTGGAAGTAATTGCCGCTACCCTAATCGGCGCAGCATTAGGCGGTAACCTATTTCTACTCGTCAATTACCGAAACAAAGACGAAGAATAGATTATAACTTCACAATAAAATATCCCGCTTAATCGGCGGGGTATTTTTTATGTCAATCTTCCTGAGTTGGCCGATCAATCAGCTCCGGCTGCGCTTGATTATCGCCACCAGAAATTCGCACAACATCCCTATCGATCTTCCCCAATTCCTTGTATGTATTGTTATAATGACCAACGGTCGTACTTAGACTCTTGCCCATTTTCGTCATCAACTCGTCAAACTTTTTAATATGAACGCCCAATTGCCCAACTCGAACTTGAATGTCTTTGGCTTGCTCTTCAATTTGCAAACTACGAAGCCCCTGAAGAACGGTCTGCAGGTATGCCAAAAAACTAGTCGGACTAACAATAATCACTCGCTTATCTCGGAATGCATATTCAATCAGGTCGCGACTCGAACCGCCCTGACCAACATTGTTAATCAGAAGATCGTAATACAAAGATTCGCTAGGAATAAACATAAAGGCAAAGTCCATGGTGTTTTCGCGCGGACGAATATATTTACTAGTTTCGTCAATTCGCCCCTTAAGGTCGGCCTTCACCTTATTCAGCCACATTTCGCGCTCAGATTTTGTCTCGGCGTTAATCATGCGATTGTAATTCTCCAAAGAAAACTTACTGTCCACCGGCAGTATTTGACCCTTGTCCAGAAAAATAACCGCGTCAACAATTTCGCCGTCCTTGAAGCGATATTGCATTTGATATTGCTTGGCTGGCAAAACGTTATCCAACACACTCTCCAGATAAAACTCCCCAAAAACGCCACGCTGCTTTGGATTTTGCAACACGTTTTGCAAGGTTTTCAGATCGGTCGCCACATCAACCACACGCTTATTGGTCTCATCCAATTTTGCCAATCGCTGCGTCACGTCAGCCACCAACTTCGCGCTTTCTGATAATTGCTTCTGCACGGAAGTTTGAACTTGCGCATTGCTTCGCTCCAGCTTATCGCTAACGGATTCATTCAGTTTCGCAATAGTCCGCCCTAACTCCACGACATCGGTTTTAATCAACTCGACGGATGATTGATTTTTTATCTCGCTGATTTTTGATTGCAGGACAAATAAAGTCGCACCCAAACCAATAGTAATAACAATTAAGAGAATAATGATAATGATTTCCATACACTTAGTGTACAGTGATTACAATGCTAAGACAACTCGTGCTAAGATCGCAAATAAAGTCATAAATAAAATTGCCGCGCCATTGCCACGAATTCTATTCAACCAAATTAACGACAAATATACCAAAACTGTCGCCAAAACTACCCATAGCAATGACAAAATCCAAGATCCGCCAGCCCATAATGTAGCGCCCCACAATGACACAGTTGCCGCGATTACTACCAGCAAAGGTCGCTTAATGCCAAATACCGCCAACACCGGCACCAACATAATTCCCGCCAAAACCAGCGCAACGTAAGATGCGATGCTTGTACTGTTTGCACAAATAGAAATATGTTCAGCGTTCGCGCAAAATACGGGTGTAATCATACATTTATCAAACGCAAGCGCCAGCAACCAGATGGCCACGCCGCTAGCGACTAAAATCGCCAAAATCCTCAAGAAAACTCGCCTTGAAAATGGATATGTGTAATCTGATATTTCTTCACGGAAAATAGCTGACAATAATTTCATACGTAAATTGTAACGTAAACTTGTCAATATTGCAAATGTATATGCTTAAATATTGTGCTTTTTCAAGAGATTCATCGGTTTGTACCAAATAATCCCTACGCAAGCAATCAATAATCCGCCAACAACGTCAAGTGGCGTATGTACCAATGCAATAACCCGACCGACACATATTAAGATTGTCATAACCAGACAAATAACAGCCAGTCGCCAACTCTTTGCTCCGAAAAATATCGCCAAAGTAATTGCCATTGTAAATAGCGCGTGATCGGACGGAAAACCCGGATTATTAAGGAATGACGCGCCGGCAGACACACCCAGAATCTCGAACGGGCGCATCTGATCTGGTTGATAAATTGACCCGATAATTTTTGCCGCCACGTAAGCAGTCAAACCAGCCATCAACACCTGGCTATAAACTTGATACTTCTCTTTATTTGGAACCAATTTTATCAGCGAGTACGCACCAATTAGCACGACCGGCACCACTAGTCCATCGGCAATTAGCTTTACAATCCATTGCAAATCCATACTACCAGTATATCGCGTCAACGCCGGCCAGTAAACGCTTGCGGAAATCATTTTTCTATAGTACAATTATGTTTGCCGTTGGGATGTCGCCAAGTGGTAAGGCAGCGGGTTCTGGTCCCGCCATTCGGGGGTTCGAATCCCTCCATCCCAGCCAAGTTTGAAATTTAGCAGCCAATTATCTGGCTGTTTTTTTCGTCGATAAATTTGCACAAATCAGCAAAGCCCACATCACGAATACCAGAAAAATCGCAGCCACACTATTCACATTCTTTATCGTTGCACCAAATATCACCGCCGCATGATCATTCGCAAACGCCAAAAAACTAATTACCGCCATAACCGCCAGACTCAAAAAACCAGCCACCTTACTTATTAGAGTAATTCTTTTTGACATATTCATATCAATCAAAAACGGCAATGATACTAGCTCAACAATCACCAATATTATCGCGATCGGAAGACTTAAAGATGACGAAACCCCCGCAGAAGTAAGGACCGCAGAAAACTTCTCAAACGTAAATAATTGACACAATAATGGCGCCATTATTAATAGTCCTGTAATCAATTTAACAATTTTATTCACTTTTCTAGACATAATTTCAGTATAGCTTGCGCGTCAAAAAAGCTCAAGCTTGTTGTATTTTTTACGAAAGCACTTGCACTTTTTATAAAAACGTCATAAAGTTAAATCAGCGAACGTTACAAAAATAAACACCAAACAGTACCTTTCGCTCTACGACAAATCCACCACAATTTAAAAAATACCCCGTCTCTATGGGGTATTTTTCTTTGTCAATATCCGTGATTGCTCGGCACGCCACTCGGCTATTTTTCCGTGATGACCGCTTAACAGCACGTCAGGTACTCGCAGTCCCTTAAACTCCTCAGGTCGTGTATATTGTGGAAATTCCAACGTTTCTCCATCTGAAAAACTTTCAATTTCCGCAGACTTTTCGCCGCCCAAAACTCCAGGAATCAACCTAACAATAGAATCAATCATCATCATCGCCGCCAGCTCTCCGCCCGTCAGCACAAAATCGCCAATACTCCATTGTTCATCAACTAGTTCTAAAATTCGCTCATCAACACCCTCGTATCGCCCGCAAATAAATATCACACCCCTATCATCATCGGCTTCTTTCTGAGCTTTAGCCTGTTTCCAGCGTTGCCCTCGCGGACTCATTAATACGACCTTTGCTGTTTCATCCTGAGATTTTGCAAACTCCACCGCTTTCCATAACGGCTCAATCATAAGAAGCATCCCGTCGCCACCGCCATAAGGAGTATCATCAACCTGACGACGAGGACCCAAACCAAACTCCCGCAGATTCACCGTCGTAAGCTCCACAATACCGTCTTTCTGAGCCTTCCACATCATGGAATTATTAAAAACTCCTGTCGTCATTTCTGGGAAAAGCGTAATTACTTGAAACTTTCTCATCTGTTACAGTGTACCAAGTGTTGACTTTTTTGTCCAGGTATGATATATATATCAGCTTTTGCTCGACCGAACAAAAGTAGGCCCTTACATAGAAAGGAATTGTCATGAACAACAATCCCGGTTCGTGGATGAATACTCTCGCAAAATGCGGGCTCCTAGAATACTCTACGGTAAAGGAGGAGGGTGATGGTCATGTCTCCATCACCATCACCGCTTTAACCGATATGAGGCTGGAACCCTTCTTCGACAAGCAGTCGAAGGAAGCGGCATCAAAGATTTTATCTCTATGCGAGATCAGCGCTATTTGGCTCACGGATAATTACGGGATCATCTTGACCTCCCGATATGATGGTTGTACTATCACCATTGACGACCTCGATTATGAGACTTTTCGCGACGAAAATCTGGACAAGGAATCTGTCCGACTGGACAACGAACTTAGCGAGATTTCTTGGATAGGTACCCCCCCAGATTGGCCTGTACAACTTCCTCGAGGAGATCGCTGGAAGCGATCTCGCTAAAGTTTTCCTTCGCCATTTCTCGCCAGAGGTATGTCTGCGTCGAATCTACTACCCCGAGGAGTGCCAGAAGCACCTCTCTCGGATCTATCGGACGATTAAGAAATCCGACTATGACCTGTGGAACAGTTCGAAACCAGTATGAGCGATCGTCCCGCGCAAGGGCTAACGCCCGCTGAGAAAATAGCTCGTTGAGACACCAAGTCTCAACTTGAGACTCGGCGGGCTATTTTCATGTCTTTTTGCAGAAATTATTCCCCACCAAAAAACCGCCCCAGTAAGGACGGTTTTTTAGCACAAATAAGGCTCCCAATGGTTACCCATTGTCTCGCATAGAGCTGTTCTCGCATAATGTCTGTGCTTGAACTGGTTTTAATTATATATCAAGATCGTCGAGTTCTGCAAGCTCTTTTCTGGTGTTTTCTGCGTAAGATGATTCATTTTCCACAGTTTCATCTGTTGAGTTATCCACAGAAGCACTACCATTATAATCATTTTCTTCGCGTGCGCCAGAAAAACCATCATTGTTAACAATCTTCAAGTTATATCGAGCGTCATTCTTTGCGCCCAAAGCTCGTAGAAGCGTGCGCAAGCTCTGCGCCGTACTGCCGCGCTTACCAATAACTCGACCCAAATCCGCTGGATTAACTGTCAATGTTAGTAAAACGCCCTTTTCATCAATCGTTCGGTCTACTACGACGTCCTCTGGATGTCCAACCAACGCCTTTACAGTATATTCTACAAACTGCTGATCTATTGTTGACATTCTGCCCCTCCTCCTGGAATTAAACTGTATTTTCATTATACACGAGCAGTTTACGCCGTGCAAACTTTAATTATTTCTCGCCAGATTCTTTATATTTAGCAATTGCAGCACGAGCAGCTTGCTGTTGGGCAACTTGCTTAGACGGACCAATGCCTCGCCCCATCATATTATCGCCAACAAAAACCCCAAGAGTAAAGACTTTATCGTGATCTGGACCTTCTTCGCTCAGGACTTTATATACCGGCGTTTGATTGTCAACTCGCTGAGAAATTTCCTGTAAATATGACTTCGGATCACGCCAACTGCCCGACTCCAAAATTCCATCCAACTTAACAATTATATGCTTGTGAATAAAATCGCGAGCATCGTCAAAGCCACGCTCCAAATAAATCGCGCCGATTACCGCCTCAAACGCATTAGCTAAAATCTGTAAATGCGCCCTATCCGAGCCGTTTTTCTCACCCTTTGACATACGAATCAGCGGACCATAACCCAACTTATCACCAGCATCACCAATACTTTCCGTTCGCACCAAAGCTGCCCGCCAAGCAGTCAAAATTCCCTCTGGCTCAGAAAAATGCGTAAACAAATATTCCGTTACTGCCAATTCCAAAACCGCATCACCTAAGAACTCCAAGCGCTCATTGTGGTGATGAACGGATTTTCGATGCTCATTCACATAGCTACGGTGAGTCAAAGCCGTAATTAGCAAATCCAAATTCGTAAATTCAAAACCCAATTTTTCGCGCGCAAAATCTTGATATGGCGCAGTGTTCATTCCGTTCATTTATAAGTTCTCCTGTCTAATTCGTTTCATTGCTAGAAGAATCAGCTTGCCAATATCTTCATATTCAACTTCATCCAGCGCCTCATGAAAACTGAACCATTTAAGACCATTCATCCATTCCTCCTTTTGGAGTTTCTCGTTAGGATCCAGCGCCTTAACTAGATAAACTTGCGTTGTCATCAATACCAATTTATCGATTCGACGATAACGAAAATTCACCTTACCCAACCAGCCGTGCAGTTCAATTTTCTTCAGTCCAGTTTCCTCACCAATTTCCCTACGAGCCGTCACTTGAGCCGTTTCACCTGGTTCAATATGACCTTTCGGAATTGTCCAGCGGTCGCGAGCGTCCTGATATAGCAAAAACTCTGCCTCGCCCTTTTTATTACGACGAAAAATCACGCCACCGGCAGTTGGCTCGCGTACAATTTCCTGAATCAATGGCTTCTTGCTGCCACCAAAATATTTTTTTATCTTATCAAAGTTGCTTGTTCTCACTGTCGGACTCCTCCACGAGAGTACGGAGTGCCGTGCCAAGCACGCCATTCACAAACTTACCCGAGTTATCCGAACCGAACGCTTTCGCTAATTCTACCGCTTCGTTAATCACCACTTTTGGCGGAACGGTATCTGCACAATATAGCAATTCATATAAACCAATTCTAAGTACCGCCCGATCAATTCGCGGCAACTGACTAATAGGCCATTCTGGCGCCAATGGCTGCAATTTATCGTCCAATTGACTCTGCGTCGAAAGTACGCCACTGATCAAATTATCAATAAATTCAATATCGTCAACCGATGATTTATATTCAGCCAAATTACGCTTTAAAATAGTCTTATAATCAACATCGCTATCACCAACCTCTTTGCGAAATTCATGTTCATAAAGTGTTTGCAGTGCGACAATTCGTCCCAAATGACGGTTTGATGCCATTATTAAGCGTCCTGTTCGTAATTATTATTTTGTTGTTTTACCAGTTTCACGCTTGGTTGTCTTCACCTTAACTGGTGAAGTTGCGTTAACACGACGCGCCAATTTTAATACCAAGTGACTGCGACGAAGACCAGTTTTACGTGGGCTACTCTGTTTCTTAGGTTGTGCCATAATTTATTCTCCTCTTTTAGGTTGTCATAAAACTTACGTACCATTATACCTTTTTTATTGGACAATCTCAAGAGCTTGTACGTAAATTAGATAATGATACTAACTTTTTACAATAATAAAAGACAAATCGAGATAGATTATTTTCTAAACCACAATATTCACCAGCTTGCCCGGAACGTAAACAATCTTTTTAGGTGGTTTATTGTTTGTGAATTTCTGGACATTTTCGTCGGCTAGGGCTGCCGCTTCAACACCCTGCTTGTCCATATCACTCGGTAGTTCAAGTTTCGCACGAAGCTTGCCATTCACTTGAACTATAATAGTCATCACGCTGCTCTTTAGATATTTTTCATCCCACTTTGGCCAGTGACCAACGTGAACCGTATCATCATGACCCATTTCATGCCACAATTCCTCTGTGATATGCGGAGCAAAAGGCGCCAAAATTTGAATCAAGCTTTCTAATGCAAATCGCCATTCATCTGACATGTCAATTCCTTGCGATTCTTTTATCTTATATAAACCATTGACCATTTCCATCATCGAAGCCACGGCCGTATTAAACTTCTCATCTTCAATGTTACGAGTAACTTTTTTAATCGTCAAATGAGTCAGTCGTAATAGCTCTTGAGTTGTTTTTTCATCTATCTCAGGGGAATTATTTGGATTGTTATTCTTATCAACGAATTCCTGAACCAAATTCCATGCTCGATTTAAGAACCTGTAAGTTCCCGGAACACCACGAGGATCCCATGGCGCATCCATGTCATAAGGCGCGATAAACATTTCGTAAACTCGCAGCGCATCAGCACCGTATCCGCTGTCCATAATCTCCATTGGATCAATGACATTGCCCTTAGACTTGGACATTTTCTGACCATCTGGGGCCATAATATATGCATTGTACATCATTCGCTTGAAAGGTTCTGGGGTCGGAACGAGACCGAGTTTATAGAAAAATCGCATCCAAAAACGACTGTATAGCAAGTGAGCCACAGCGTGATCGGCGCCATTGTAATAATCAACCGGCATCCAATGGTTAATTCTCTCAGGATTCCACGCTTCATTATCATTGTGCGGGTCGAGATATCGTAAGAAATACCAACTAGAGCAAGCATAGCCATCCAAAGTGTCAGTCTCACGCCGACCTTCTACCCAATTGTCGCCGTCAGGCTTATTTTCTGTAATCGGCACAGTTTTTCCAGTTTCAACATCCACCCAAACTCGCACCCAATCATCAACCTGGGCCAAAACGGAAGTATTACCGCCCGTTGGCTTAAAGTTCTCCACCTCTGGCAAAATCACCGGCAAGCATTCATCAGCCACGGCAATTGGCGCGTGACCGTCAACATGAACAATTGGAATCGGAGCACCCCAATAGCGCTGACGAGAAATTAACCAATCGCGCATTTTATACGTGGTTTTGCTTCGTCCAGAATTCTGCTGCTCCAGCCACGCAACAATTTGCTCACGGGCATCCTCGCTCCTGGTCCCGTTAAATTGTCCGGAATTTATCAACTCACCTTCACCAGAATAACAGCCAGTATCGGCTGAATGCTCAGGCTTATCAATAACCTGGATAATCGGCAAGTCAAACTTCTCAGCAAACGCAAAATCGCGCTCGTCGTGCGCTGGCACCGCCATGACTGCGCCGGTTCCATAGCCGCCCAAAACATAATCCGCCACCCAGATTGGCAATTTTTGACCATTAACTGGATTTATGACATAACTGCCAGTAAATACGCCTGTTTTCTCTTTATTCTCTTGACGTTCAACATCGGATTTTTGTTGCGAAGCTTGGATATACACTTCAACCTTTTCGCGTGTATCAGAATTGACCAACTGAGAAACCAGAGGATGTTCCGGTGCCAAAGCTACATACGTCGCGCCAAATAACGTGTCAGGACGAGTTGTGAAAACTGTAATCTTGGAATCTTGACCGCTAACCGCAAACTCAACTTCCGCGCCGACCGATCGACCAATCCAATTCTTCTGCATGGTTTTAACCATTTCCGTCCAATCAAGCGCATCGGTTGCCTCTAAAATTTCATTTGCATACGCCGTAATTCGGAAGAACCACTGCTTAAGATTGCGCTTAGTTACAGGATTACCACAGCGCCAACATTTGCCACCTTCAACCTGTTCGTTAGCAAGCACCGTGTTATCAGTCTCACACCACCATTGCGGCTGCTCTTTTTGATATGCTAAATCGTGCTTGTATAATTGCGTGAAAATCCACTGAGTCCATTTGTAATATTCTGGATCGGCTGTAGAAATTTCTTTTGTCCAATCATAACTAAACCCAAGTCGCTTCAATTGCTCCTTAAAGTGAACTTTTGCCTCATCGTGCGCTACACGTGGCGTTTTTCCGACTTTAATAGCGTAATTTTCAACCGGCAAACCAAAGCTATCCCAGCCGATTGGATGATAGACATTATAGCCCTGCTGACGCTTGAATCGCGCCTTAATGTCGGCAAATTGAAAAGTACGACCGTGACCAATGTGAATTCCCGCCCCTGTAATCCCCGGAAGCATGCTCAAACTGTAATATTTCGGTCGGGTCGTGTCATTAAAATTAACCGCGTAAGTGCCGTCAGCCTCCCATTTGTTTTGCCATTTTTGTTCAATTTCTGTCGGATTATAGCGTCTCATATCTGTAATTATAGCAAATAATCCCGCTCATTACGAACGGGATTATTATTAAGCAATTAAGCTATCGTCTAGTCGAGGTTGATGACAATCCGCTCGAATATCCGCTCATAAAACCTTCTACAAACTCTTTCAAGCTTTCAGCGTCCGACGGTGCCTTAATTTCCTCAGACTTGTTCATATTAATGTCAAATGAAATTTCTACAGAAGCCTTCTTGCCATCACCTTTCAACTCTAAGGCTTTCAGTTCATGAGACGATCTATCAACCCACACCTTCAATGAAGCTGTGTCAATAGACGATGATTCACTACTCTTGTAGCTATTAGATTTTCCACACTTACTGAGTGCCTTGCCTGCTGATGAATCTTTAAACTCATCGTTAAATTTCGACAATTTACTGTTATCGCCCTTTAGTTCAAAACCACGTCCACCATTACGATCGCTGATCTTTGAGTCTTTTATAGTGAAGAAACTATTCTTTTGATAAAGTTGAGCTACTTCCTTGCGGACACTTTCGTCACTTTGAATTTTCTTTAGAGCATTAATTCCACACTTATATTCATCACCAATTTCATCTGGAGATACTTTCATCCATGTATTATTCATTTTATCTATCTCAGAGCTCATCTTTCTCAAAGTCTGATTACGGTAAGTTTCTATTTGAGCCCTTGATGCCTTGCCGCCAGACGAAGATTCCATAACTACTTCAAGCAAAGTGCCATACAAATCCTTAAAGTTATTTATCTTCACATATATCGTTCCATCATCACCAAGGACCATATCGCCGTCTAGTGGAATACTCTTTTCGACCCCTTTAATATTAAGCTTAGCGTCAATATTCGCCTTTGATTTCCCCGAATCAGTAGCAGTCTTTACGTTTAGCTCTATTTTTCCTTGGCCGCGCATGTCAACAACTACCTTACCGTCGGCAGTCATCTTCTTTGCCATGATAGCATTAGACACAGCGTCTGTAACCATCTTTTCTGGATTCTGCCACCACAAGAAATAAACTAGCACAGCAGAGATAATAGCAATAAGAGCTATAACTCCCAGCACTATGCCAATTATCAATCCCGTTTTCTTCTTTTTTGGTTGCATCGGCACGCCGTTATATTGCGGCTGCGATGCAGGTTGATTACCTTGATCCATCATTCCCCCTTGTTTTATATACCTTGAATTTAATATATCACATTAATCTTTAAATTGTGAGAAAAATTGGTTTTTCCTAGCAATCCACTCCGGCGTTTGCCTGACTAAGTATTTATCGTCCTCAGTGCTATGAAGATTGATTTTTATAGATTCTTCTAGCCATACGCCGCCGCTTGAACCCTTAAATAACGCGACGCCTTCAGATTTCAATTTATCACGCACGAAAGATCCAGCCTCGATAGCATTCTTGCACTCCTTCACCTGGCAACCTCTTTGGCGCGCAGCTGGCGCCAAATATTGATTAGCTTTCTCGCCAACCGTCACAACCCAATCCAACAAATCCGGACTACAGTACGAACCAAGTTCAGCGTGAGCTTGCTCGAAAATCCCCTTTAAACCATTCATATTGCCAAGCACAGCAATTCGCTGCGGAGTCTCAATTCGATACAAAGACTGTAAAGCCGCCAAAGCAGTCAACGGCGTCGAACTATAGCTATCATCAATCAACCAAGTATTGTCCGCACCCTTCAGCAAATTCATCCTGCCAGGCAGTGGACGCAAATTTTCTATGCCCTTTTTTATATTCTCCTCAGTTTCACCAAACGCATACCCAATAGCCGCCGCCACGATCGCTGGACGAATATTATGCTCGCCAATTAGCTTAACATTGACTTCTAATCCATTAGGATTTTCCGGCGACATAATAAATCCGTGATGTCCATCTTTCAGGGAAAAATTACGATCGTCAAAATTATACTCCGCCACCGGATCACTTCCGTACGTAGTGATATTAGGATTTGTCAAAAAGCTAGCAAAACGCCCGTCAATGTCATCACGATTTATCATCGCCATTCGCGAGAAATTCGCCAGTGAAATCATCTCATTCGCCACTTCCTCCAAGGAATATTCAACCTGCATTCGACCATTCGTCACAGAGGTTACAACCGTAATATCAGGCACAACATAAGCCTTAAACCAATCGTTATAGCCAAGCTCCTTTGGATTAAATTCCTGAACAATCACTTGGACTTCCGGTTTTTCGGCCTTAATTCTCTTCTTTACGGCGCGCATCACTTTCCACCATTTGAACAAGCCTTTTTCAGGCATTTTCACGCCCATCATCTGAAGGAAAACGTCAGCTTTCGTCTTCGGCTCTTCATTGCGAAGTTGAATATCAAATTGTTGCGCCAAAACCGTACCGATAGCTATTTTCGCACTAGCCTTTCCAGCGCTACCAGTTATCGCCACAAGCTTCACGTCTGGATGAACAGCAAAAAATTCTCGCACTAATTTTGCTAGTTTTTCTTCCCTCTTTTTTGAAACAGTAACCATAACTATATCATACCATAAGCATTATAGAAGAGCTGCTACGCGCCCACCCGGGGCATATTTGAATATGTGTTTGTCTTTCAATTGGCAAGCATAGGAGAATGCCCCTATGCGTACCAGCTCATGTTTAATTATGCATTATCGCCCAAAAAAACACAAGCGTCATTTCTCATTTACATATTCTGGCAAAACTTTCCCAGCTAAAACTACCGCCATCAAAACTGCAAATCCACACATAATTGACGGAATTCCGATAATAGTCGATGGATCGATGATATTGACAAACGTCGTAGGCGCCATAAATAGAACATATCCCACAATCAACGAACCTAGAGAACGCCGAATGTGTTTACTGGAGGTTTTACTACTAACATACGCATAAGCAATTGCCGCAAATAATAGGCCGTAATAATACAAACCATACCACATTCCGACGCCCGGCTGGTTTTCAAAAATCACATAATTACCCAGGCAAGCCCCAGACTTAATTCCGTTAGCCTCCAATAGAAAATAGCTAATAAACACTGCGGCAAAAGTGTAACCAAGCACAGGAATCCACCGCCTCTTATCGCCAGAAATCTTATATATCAAATGAATACCCAGAGGTGGAAGCATAGTAATTGCAATATAGCCAAGTTTAGCCCAGCCGAGATTATCCAGAAAAATCGCACCTTCACAAACGTTATATTCAGCCCATTGAAACAGCGCCAAACAAATCAACAGCATGATCACAATCTTCGTCACGGCATTCAATTTATATTTCCAAAAAGTATATATCGCCAGAATAATTTCAATCGTCAGCGTCGCCAACATTACCGCTGGAGAAAAACAGTAGAGTCTCGGTTTTTTAATCTTATCCATGCGTAAATTATACATTAATTCATCCCGCGTTTTCTATCATCCTCAACAGTTCTTCTTCGTCAATAATTTTTGTGCCGTATTGCTCAGCCTTTTTCAATTTGCTAGCACCAACCTTACCGCCAGCCACCAAATATGTCGTGTCTTTAGAAACTGCGGTTTGAAAAACTCCACCGAGATTACGAATTTTATCCGCAGCAGCATCGCGTCCCATAGATTTCAGAGTACCCGTAACGACAAAACTTTTTCCGCTCAAACCGCCAACCTTTTTATTAAACTGGGGAACGACACCTAGCTCGGTGAATTTATTGAGCAATTTTACATTATCCTCATCAGCAAACCACGCCACTACAGATTCAGCAACAATTTCACCCACGCCATCAACTTGTCGCAAATCATCAATCGTCGCTTTTGCCAAATTTTCCATACTTTCAAAATGATTCGTCAAATCAATCGCCGTTTGCGCGCCAATATGACGAATTCCCAGACCGTACAAAAATCGCTCTAATTCTGGGCTTTTTTTATCAGCAATTGCCGAGATTAACTTTTGTGCAGAAATATCAGCAAACCGATCCAACTTCAACAAATCGTCTTTAGTAAGCGTAAAAATATCCGCCAAATCGCCGACCAAACCGTTATCAATCAAAACTTCCACGTTCTTTTCGCCAAGCGTATCAATATCAAGCGCGCCCTTAGACGCGAAGTGCGCGAGAGCTCGCTTCAAAATCAGCGGACCGCTAGAGCCCTTAACTCGATAAACGGCTTCGCCTTCCGGTCGCACAAATTCCAACTCCGGATATTGCCGTTTCAATTCTGCTTCATAATCAATTGGCTCAGAATCTGCAGGTCGTAACTCCTTCAAGACACTCTCAACTTGCGGAATAATATCGCCCGCTTTAAAAATCACCACAGTGTCGCCTCGTCGAATATCCAAACGCTCAATTTCATCGGCGTTATGCAAACTGGCGTGCTGCACCGTAGTTCCCGCCACCACTACTGGATCAAACACAGCCACCGGAGTCGCCGCGCCAGTTCGCCCGATAGAAATGACTATATCCCGAACAATCGTCGTAGCTTCTTCGGCCGCATATTTATAAGCCACCGCCCCACGCGGATTTTTACCCACCATCCCGAGATTGTCGTATACCTCTCGACCATTAATCTTAATAACCAGACCGTCCGTATTAAACGGCAAGTCATGACGCTTGTCGCTCCATTCATCAACAAATTTCATCACGTCGGACAAATTATCAAAAACACTGGCTTGCTGATTGCGAGAAATCCCCAGCGCCGTCAAAGCCTCGTAAGCAAAACTATTCGTCGGAACTTCCGAACTATCATCGCGAATCACATCATATCCGCGAAAATGCAACGGACGCGCCGCCACCAACGCAGGATCTAATTGACGAATTGTCCCCGCAGCCAAATTGCGCGGATTGGCAAACGTAGGCAATCCTAAAGACTCTTGCTTTTTATTAAGCTCCTCAAAATCCCGTTTCAACATAACAATTTCACCGCGAATCTCTGTCCGACCACGCAAAAAATTTTCAAAACCCGCCGCTTCACGCAGACGAAGTGGTATGTTTTTAATAGTCCGAACATTATTCGTTACATCTTCGCCAACAAAACTATCGCCACGTGTCACAGCTTGGAATAGCACGCCATCGACATAAATCAACGCGCACGCCAATCCATCCATTTTTATATCCGTAAAAAATTCATGTCGCTGACCCGGTATCAATTTATCAGTTCGCTCAATCCACGCCTCGACTTCACCCTTGTCAAAAACGTCATTCAAACTGACCATTCGGCGCGCGTGCTCTACTTTTTGAAAACCGTCGAGCAGCTTATTTCCAACTCGCTGCGTAGGACTATCAATAGTAATCAGTTCCGGATAATCCGATTCAATTTTCTTCAGCTCATCCATCAGACTGTCATAAATCGCATCGCTCACACTTGGCTTGTCTAAGGTGTAGTATTCATAGCTATAACGATTTAACAGGTCTTTAATTTCGTCAATTCTTGGTTTTTTTGGTGTCACTTTCAACCACCTTTCTGTAGAACAAATAGACATATACGGAAATCATAACTATCGTTACGTAAAGTAAAATCAAGCCAGTTGTCGGGACAATTGGTAGCCAGTCGATACTACTAATCCGTCCCTTCAGTGCGCCGTCAAGCAGAATTGCCGGAATCAGAACGACCGCCCACAAAAGCACAGACAGAACAACAGCCCACACAAATCTCAGCAAAATCCTTAGTCTTCGCCCCGTCACAATATCGCCCGACAAACGCAGCGCGTGAAACGGATACATTCCCGGCAATGTTACGATGATCATCGCAAAAACCGTAGAAGTCGCCCAATAGACGGACATCGCCACTATTAGAATCGCCGCACCGCCAGCCGCCATCAAAATCGGCGTTTGATTTAACACTCCCGAAGCATTAAGCGCGCTATAAATAATCACCGCCACTGCCGCCGGCACCATTTGAATTAGGAAAACCCCGATGACAATTATTAGCGCAATTATGGGCGATCCAGAACTATACAAACCGTCGCGCATTTTCGGTTTTTTACCAATTAAAATAGCTCGCGTCAACCAAACGGACGACAGCCAAGTTAATAGCCCCAGAAAAATTCCCGCCGCTTGCTGAACATTCCCACCAGCCGTTCCACTACCGGAAATATAACTAACCGCAACGCCAGAAAATAGGCTAATTGTTGTATAAATTCCGCCGAATCCATTCGACTCAGCCTGATTCATCACATCTTTAAGTTGCTGGTATGTATCTTGTGACATAACGCTAGCTAAGGCAAACGTCAATATCGACATAACGATAATTAACGCCAAAAAAGTTTTCTTATTGCGCCACACTAGACGGCAAGCTTCGCTAGTCAGCGACCAATATCCTGGAATTTTAAGATCTCGTTGGTAATCTCGCCGCTTAGTTAACCGAAAACTACGATGAGGGCGACGCTGCAGAAAATTACGCCGCTGCTGATTTAATTTACTAAAGTCACGCTTAATACCAGGCCATACACCTTTTTTATGATCAGTATTTGACTTCTTAGGATTCTTGATTACTCGTTTTTTGGAGGTTTTCGTCGCCATAATTACATCTTTGTTGCGTTATTTCTCAACCTTGCAATTCTGTCTTCTAGCGGTGGATGAGTGCTAAATAGTTTCGAGAAAAATCCGGGCTTCAAAGGATTATTCATGAACAAATTGGCAGTGGAAGAACTTTGTTTTTGCATTGGTCTGCCGTATTGGCGCAATTTTTCCAGCGCGCTTGCTAGCCCTTCAGTATCTCGTGTCAATAATACACCCGAAGCATCCGCCAGATATTCACGCTGCCTACTAACCGCCAATTGAGTTATCGTTGCCAAAAGCGGCGCCAATATAACCACGATCAGCCCGAGAGCATAGACAATAGGATTAACATCCCTATCACGGTCGTCACTATAAAACATCATCCTAAGCGCCAAATCTGCAAATAGCCCAATTGCGCTAACCAAACCAAAAGCAATCATACTCACGCGAATGTCGTAATTTCGCACGTGGCTCATTTCATGCGCCATAACAGCCTCCAGCTCACGCTTGTCCATAATATCTAAAAGCCCAGTGGTTGCACCAACAATAGCATGATTTGGGTCGCGACCAGTCGCAAAAGCGTTCGGAGCTGGATCGTCAATAATATAAACTTTCGGCATCGGCATACCAGAAGCGATAGACAGATTTTCCACCACTCGCCAAAGTTCAGGAGCGTCATTTTTACTAATTTCCTGAGCGCCAGTCATCATCATAGCCAACTTGCCAGCTATAAAATATTGCAACCAAGCATACAATATCGCACATATGAAAATGATGAGCGCCAACGAATAGCTATCAGTTGCCGCTCCAATAAACAGACCAATAATTCCAATAATTATCACAAACACAGACATAATTAATATTGTGTTGCGTTTATTCTGAGAAACTGCGTTATACATAAGTTAATTATAACAAAAATCGCCCGCTAAAAATAGACGAGCGATTTTCATTTCAGGATTCAATTAGAACTTTACTTCAACTGGATTTTCAACGCTTGCACGGTCCTCAACGTCGAAGAATTCCTTAGCCTGGAATCCAAACATTCCCGCGATAATGTTTGTTGGGAAAGTCTGAATCTTCGTGTTTAAGTCGCGAACGCCACCGTTATAGAATCGGCGAGCTGCTTGGATTTTATCCTCAGTATCAACCAATTCTTGTTGTAATTGCAAGAAGTTCTGGTTTGCTTTCAATTCTGGGTAAGCCTCAGATACGGCAAACAAGCTCTTTAACGCGCCTTCCAAAGCATTTTCAGCCTTAGCGGTTTCAGCCACGCTGCCGGCATTCATAATTGCTGAACGAGCTTCCGCAACCTTCTCAAATACTTCTTTTTCGTGTGTAGCGTAGCCTTTTACTGAGTTGACCAAATTTGGAATCAAATCAGTTCGGCGCTTTAGCTGAACAGTAATATCACTCCACGCTTCCTCTACGCGGTTGCGCAACACAACTAAACCATTGTACGCACCGATTACAACTCCTACGAGTACTAATAAAACTACCACTGTAACAATAAGTACAATTACCAATGGACTCATTTCTTACCTTGTCCCTTTCCTATTCAATATTATTTTCTTTACAACTTTGGTGCGCAAGGCGGGAATCGAACCCGCACGACTTTTGGTCAAGGGATTTTAAGTCCCTCGCGTCTACCAATTCCGCCACTCGCGCTTATTTATATATGATCCAGACACCTACGCGCCAGACTGCTTATATTATACTATATTCGTTAAGTAAATTGTACAATTTCGCAAAATAAAAAATAGCCCAATACTCAGGACTATTTATCAAAAATTGGAGGCACGTACGAGAGTCGAACTCGTCTAAAAGGTTTTGCAGACCTCTGCGTAACCGCTCCGCCAACGCGCCACCGCCTTTATTATATCATATTTTGCAAAACATATCACAAACAGATCGTCTAATAGC
>CBDEJQ010000002.1:0-1918 GCA_965240135.1 uncultured Candidatus Saccharibacteria bacterium | reverse complement strand
ATGTTAAATTAGACAACCGCTTGGTCATTTTCGACATCAAAGATTTACCAGAAAATTTGCGCCAAATCATGATGTTGATCATCTCTAATTTTGTGAAAAATCAAGTTATGGCTAAGCCAGAAAAACGGTTGCTGATTATCGACGAAGGCTGGATTTTGTTGCAGCACGAGGAGTCGGCACGATTCGTGGCAGGGCTAGTGCGTCGGGCTCGTAAATATTATCTCGGCGTGTCGATTATATCGCAACAAGCCAATGACTTTCTAAAAAGCGAATACGGCCGCGCCATCGCTTCACAAAGCGCACTGCGGATTTTAATGCGCCAGGACACAACGACTATCAAAGGCGTGGTTAACGAATTTAACCTCAGTGAATATGAACAAAGTTTTCTGCTCACTTGCGAGCGAGGCGATGCTTTGCTTATCGCCGACCAAAACCATGTTGCCGTTAAAGTTGTGGCAGCCAAAAAAGAACACCCGCTCATCACGACTAACCCTGCGGAGTTATATTCATCATGAACGGCGCGGCAGTTTTGTTTACAAATTTTGGTTTCAGCATAAAGAAAATTCTGGCCATAATCATTGCCACTTTACTGCTTGTTTTGATGTTTCCGATTTTAGCTATTTCATCGCTTGGCTTGCCGGCAGTGAGTTTTTTGGCAAATGCGCCGAGCGCCAAAGCGGCGGAAGAACGTGGTTTTTATAGCGGTGGCGTAATGCCCGGGAATACCTACGCTTGGGGCAACTGCACCTGGTGGGCGTATGCGATGCGCCGGTGGGCAAACAGTCCGATTCCGAACACTTGGGGCAACGCTAATACCTGGGATGACAACGCTAAACGCGATGGCTACATCGTCAACGATACGCCAGCGGCTGGCGCAGTTTTTCAGACCGACGAAGGTCCTTATGGACATGTTGCGTATGTGATAGAAGTTAATCAAATCAGCGGTGATTGGAAAATTTCTGAAATGAACGCACGCGGTTTGAATGTAGTGTCGCAGCGCACTTTTTCCAAAGAGGCCGCCAAATCGTATAAATTTATTCACAATAAACCAGGAGCACAGCCGTGGAATCCGCAGCCGATTACCTCGCCACCGCCTTACGGCTTGGGTCGATAGTTTTGTGTGTAACTGCGTTTGCGATTAGCGCGGTCGTTTTGTGGTTGGCGATTCGTTTTGTTTTGAACCGTCGATATTTACGAACGAGAGAAATGGTTTGGCTAGAAATTACGCCGCCTGCCGCAGTCGCTAAAACACCCGAAGCAACCGAGCAATTATTTTCGGTGATTCATGGGCATAGAGCAGCGCGCCCACTCAAAGACAAACTACTCCACCGGTCACCAGTTATGAGTTTTGAAATTACATCAACCAAGAAGCACGGCGTGCGGTATTTAGTGCAAGTAGAACGGCGTCACGCTGTGAACATGCAAAAAGCGATCACATCGTATATCGCCGACTCGAAAGTTCGTGCGGTTGAGCGGAAGAGTAGTGATAATTACCAAGTCATTGAATTTCGAGAAACTGGGCATTATGTTTTGCCGTTAGCTACAAATTCGGCATTGGAGCAACGCGATCCGCTTAGCTATGTAATTGGCGCCATGACTAGGTTGAATGATGACGAGGAAATTATTTTGCAGCTTATAGCAACGCCAGCGCGCTTACGCGAAGCAGAAATTCTGTCGCATAAAATTCTCGGTAATGAAAACATTTTGCAATATGTTAGTGGCAAAAAGCTATCAATGTTCGGCAAACTAGCCAGCCTATTTGGCAAAATTTCTTCTGGCGCAACCGACCTTGTTAGCGAAGTTCACGCTAGCATGACAACAAGTCAGCGCAATTATTACAATTCAAAAACCACATCCCCGCGGCAGCAAATCAGGGTGCCACGAGACGACCGCCCGGCGCGTATGCTCAGCGCTTTTG
>CBDEJQ010000001.1:0-4415 GCA_965240135.1 uncultured Candidatus Saccharibacteria bacterium | reverse complement strand
ATAGAAATAGGTGCTGTGGAAACTGGGTAAAAAATGTGTTCAAACAGGGGTAGAGTGGCGATAAAATAGGTGGAAAACCCTGTGTGCTATTTGTGGACTTTATAGTGGATATTTGTGTATTATTCCACTGTCTGCTGACTTGTCGTTTTCTTTCCACAGATCTGTGTGTTGGTAAGTCGCCGCAAAAACACAACATCTGCACAGCTTTTCCACAATTAATGAACATATAATTTATCCTTAATGTCGTTAATTTGTTCGCGAATACTGACGTTAGTAAGACTTTCTTTAGTAATTTTTTCAATTGAATGCATAGCGGTCGTGTGGTCTTTTCGTCCAAGCTCTTGGGCAATTTTCGGAAAACTCATTTTCAGTTCACTGCGTAGAAGAAACATCGCAATTTGTCTTGGCATCGCGATAAATTTATCTCGTCTGGATGAGCACATATCTTTCACGTCAATATTATAATATCGCGCCGTCTTATCAATTATCTGTTTGGCGGTTATATGTTGTGGTCTATTGCGTTTGATATCTCCCAAAATTCCTTCAGCTGCCGCTAAATCAGGCGTGAAATTCTGCATTTCCGCATAAGCAAGCAATCGATTCAAAGCGCCTTCCAGTTCGCGAATGTTTGTCTTAAAGTTGGTCGCCAGATATTCTACGACATCGGAATCTAGTTCGGTGTTGCTGAGTTCAGCTTTCGCTTTAACGATAGCGCAACGAGTTTCATAATCAGGCATCTGAATATCAATCGCCATACCCCACTCAAATCGACTACGCAAACGATCGGTTAGAGTAGGAATACTTTTTGGCGGTTTATCTGAACTAATGATGATTTGCTTATTGTTCTGATGAAGATCGTTAAATGTGTGGAAAAATTCGTCCTGAGTTTTTTCTTTCCCAGCGATAAATTGCATATCATCGACAATCAATACATCGACATTGCGATATTTATCAGAAAAACCTTTTTTCTTGAAACGAATAGAATCCAGAAATTCATTAACAAACGTTTCTGTAGTGATGTAAAGTACTCGCGCCGAAGGTTGTTTTTTAACTATCTCATTACCAACAGCCTGCATTAAGTGAGTTTTACCAAGTCCAGAGCCGCCGTAAAGATAGAGCGGATTATATTTTTCTCCTGGATGTGCGGCGACCGCTTGGCAGGCGGCATAGGCCAAATCGTTACTTGAACCGACGATGAAGTTATCAAAGGTATACCTGGGATTAAGATTACTAGAATGAGATTTCCTCGACGGTAAAATTAGTGGCTTTGCTGGTTCTTGTTGTCCACTTTTATCAACTTCACGATTAACGCGCGGTTTTTTATTACTAGATTCGACGTTATAAGAAATAGACGGAGCATTGATGCCGTTGTGAGCCAAGGCCTCTAATATTTGTGGATGAAATCGCTTTTCAAGTTGAGTTCTAGCAAAAATATTCGGCGCAATTATAAGAACTTCTTTGTCGGAGATTATTTCCAATTTGGTATTTTTGAACCACGCAGTAAATGACGAAGACGATACAGTTACTTCAATCTCACCTAAAACACCCTGCCAAACCGCATGACTATCCACGAAAATTACTCCCTCAAATTCTGTTAACTATCCTTACTATAGCAAATATGGGGAGTTTTCCACAAGTATAAACGTAGTAGAAATGTCACTATTCAAAACAGGGGTGGAGTTTTCCACAATTAAAATCCTCATCTGTTAAAACTGTGGAAAAATATACGTCGATAGTGGAAAAGTCATTGTCGACTTGCAAAAAGTACTGAAAGAATATATACTATTTGTTGATATGCCAAAGCGAACATTTCAACCACACACCCGACACCGTGCAAAGACGCATGGTTTTAGGGCACGAGTTTCTACCAAGGCTGGTAGGCTGGTTTTGAAGCGCCGCCGCCTAAAGGGTCGCGCTAAAATTGCTATTTAATTGATAGCTAAAAATTATCCCGTCGATGAAGGCGGGATTTTTTGATATAATTGTAAAATATGTTACAACAATGTAATCGTTTTCATGGTCATGGCAGTCTTAAGTTTGTCTATAAAAATGGACAAGCGGTTCGTTCGTCTATGGCCACAATAAAATACGTGAAGAATCCGTATCGGAATCACAGTAGGTTTGCGGTTGTTGTTAGTAAAAAAGTTCTAAAATCAGCGGTGCGTCGGAATCGTATACGTCGACGTGTTTATGAAATTATTCGCTTGGAGCTGCCTAATATGAAAAATGACCAAGATGTGGCTGTTATTATATTTTCGGCGGAAGTTTTATTGATGCCACATAAAGATCTAAAACAGACAATAAAGAATCTTTTCTCTCAAGCTCAACTGTATAAATAGGCGTTTTTTTGCTATAATTAAGACATGAGTTTTTTTGATGAGTTTATTGTTCGACCGATTTTAAATTTGCTAATGGCTATTTATAGTCTGATTCCGGATTTTGGTGTTAGTGTCATTATCTTTACGATCATTGTAAGACTTTTACTTTGGCCGCTAATTAAGAAGCAACTTCATCAGGCAAAGGCGATGCGTAAAATGCAGCCAGAGTTGGTGAAGATTAAAAAACAGTACGCAAAAAATCCACAAATGCGCAACTTAGCGATGGTGGAGCTTTATAAAAAACACAACGTCAGCGCCTTTGGTTCAATTGGCGTTATGATTATTCAGCTGCCGATTTTGATTGCGATGTATCGAGTGGTGCAGATTTTTGTTTCCAGTCGCGCTGATCTAGGAAAATATGTTTATGATTTTATGAAAAATCTGCCGGTTGCTAATAATCTAGTGAATAATCCAGATCAATTTAATCAGAATTTCCTGGGAATTATAGATTTAACGCAACACGCGATATCAAAGAATGGAATTGTTGTTGGCTTGGTTATTTTGGCGGCAGTCGCGGCGTATTTGCAATATTTAACTTCAAAACAATTATCACCTCAATCCGACAGTAATCGTAAGTTGCGTGACATTTTAGCTGAGGCTGGCGATGGAAAAGAGGCAGATCAGGCAGAAGTAAATGCTATTATGACGCGAAAAATGATGAAATTTATGCCAGTAATGATGTTCTTTGTGATTGTGTATTTGCCGGCAGCTTTGGCGCTTTATTTGACGACAGCTAGCGCCGTGGGATATCTCCAGAACTATATCATCTTCAAGCAAGACTCTAAAGAAATGCAAGAAATTGCAGATAAAAAATCATCCCAAAAATCTAAAGCATCGACAAAAATCGACAAACGTGTTAAAAAGGCTACAGAGGCAAGGATAACTCGGATCAAGGCTAAGGATTAAGGAGGATTTATGGACCAAATTGAAACGGTTGAATTTGTAAAAAAATATTTAGAGGATTTGCTAACGTTCTTTGACTTGAATCTGGAAGTTTCGGTAAAAATCGAAGATGGAATTGTTGTAGCTTCAATTCCACATAGCGAGCGAAGTAGTATTTTAATCGGCAGAAATGCGGAAACATTGCGTAGTATTCAGAATCTTTTGTCGACAGCGCTTCGTCATAAAGAAGCGTCAACTGTTCGGGTGAATTTGGACATTGCTGACTATAAAAAGCAGCACGCTGAAAAAATTGCCGAAAAGGCGCGCGGTTGGATTGAGGAAGTTCGACGAACTGGTGAATCAAAGGTGGTGGATTTGAATGCTGCTGATCGCTGGACAGTGCATCACTTGGCTGGTGAATATAGTGATATCGATACACATTCTGAAGGTGAAGGTCGCGAACGACGGCTGATTATTAGTCAGAAGAGTTCTTAAAGACTATTCTGGAATACAGAACATAATTCCAAACGAGGCTGACTACTGTGGCGGCTAGTTTGCTGATTAATAGAGCAAGTGATTTATTTAATCCGAAATTTATGAATATTGGCGTAATAATAGCAATGATAATTGTCTGAATTACCCATAAACCAAATAGTGTAACTGCCGCGAATAAAAGAAATTGTTTTTTCAAGTTTTGGGATGTTGACTTGAAAGTGTATTTTTTATTTGCAAAAAATGAGAACAAAAAGGCAACGAATGTTGATATAAAATTAGCTAACTCTTTTGGGATATTTAAGAAGATTGTTAGGCTAAAAAGTATGCCAAAATCTAGTACTGTATTAGTACTACCAACGATAAGAAATCTTAATTTATCGGCATGTTTTTTTAATATTTCCTGCATGATACTCCTCTATTAAATATAGCGGTCTGTTTTTTGTTTCAATAAATATCCGTCCTACGTATTCGCCAATTATGCCCAGAGACAGTAACTGAACTCCTCCGAGGAACAGGATGACTGCCATTAAGGAAGAATAGCCAGCTCCGGTGGAAACTCCGAACAAAGGACGAACTAAAAGATAAATAATCCAGACAAAAGCAATAAACGAAATAATGAATCCAAAAATAGTTGCCATGCGTAGTGGTGCGGTAGTAAAG